>NZ_NHPF01000157.1:0-42036 GCF_002252925.1 Halorubrum sp. Ea8 | reverse complement strand
TTATGAAAGTTACAAGGCTAAAACCCCGTCCTTCAGGGCGGGGATACAGCCGACAAACCCTCCACTGACCGCGTTCGATAGCACAGCCCGATATGCCACGCCAACCGATATCATTAACAAAACGGTACGCATAACCAGTTATGAAGCCAGAAAATGGGTCGAACCATCCGAACCTTCGAGGCTACGATTACGAACCAGCAACAGGTTCGTGACGGCCTCGACCAACTCGGATGGGCTGCCTCAAAGCTCTGGAACGTCGGTCGCTACTACGCACAAGAACAGTGGGACGAAACGGGCGAGATTCCCGATGATGGGGAACTCAAAGCCGAACTCAAAGGCCACAAACGCTACACGGACTTGCATTCTCAATCCAGTCAGCGCGTTCTCGAAGAACTCGCTGAAGCGTTCAACGGCTGGTTCGGTAAGCGCCGGAACGGCGACAACCGTGCCCGACCGCCCGGCTACCGCAAAAACGGAGACTCTCACCCACGTTCAACCGTGTCGTTCAAATCGGCTGGTTTCAAGCACGACGGACAGTTCACCCGTGTCCGCCTCTCGAAAGGCCGTAACCTCAAAGAACACCGTTCAGACTTCATCCTCTGCGAGTACCAGACTCGTCCGGACGTTGACCTGACCAAGTGGGACATTCAACAAGTTCGAGCCGTCTACAAACGCGACGAGTGGCGGCTTCAATTCATCTGTCGCACCACCATCGACCCGGAACCACCGGGCGATGAGGTAGCTGGTGTAGACCTCGGGATATGCAACTTCGCCGCCGTCTCGTTCGGCGGAGAATCCGTGTTGTATCCCGGTGGCGCACTCAAAGAAGACGAATACTACTTCACGAAGAAGAAAGCCAAGTGCGACGATTCTTCGTCCCGTGAGGCTACCCGTCTTGACCGAAAGCGAACGGGTCGCCGGACGCACTTCTTGCACGCACTCTCGAAAGCAATCGTAGAGGAGTGCGTCGAACGAGGCGTCGGAACCCTTGTCGTGGGCGACCTCGGCGGCATCCGAGAAGGCAACAAGAACGGCAAACCCCGAAATTGGGGCGACCACGGTAATCTCGACTTGCACGGGTGGGCGTTCGACCGATTCACGACGCTTCTGCACTACAAGGCTGAAGCGGAAGGCATCGACGTGGAGTTGGTGTCCGAACGCGATACGTCGAAGGCGTGTTCGGCGTGCGGCCACACAGATGACAACCAGCGAGTTGAACGCGGTCTGTACGTGTGTGAGAAGTGCGATACGGTTGCGAACGCGGACGTGAACGGTGCGGAGAACATTCGACAAAAGGTACTCCCGAGTCTCGCCACAGATGGCGGTGATAGGGATAACGGCTGGTTGGCACAGCCAGCGGTTCACCTGTTCGACCGTAGTGAGGGTGTTTTCGCCCCACGAGAACAGGTTGTTAACCGCGAATCTTAATATCCCAACGCGGGAATCCTCGCCCTTCAGGGCGGGGAGGATGTCAAACGGACGTTTTCGTCAGTGGCGCGGAGAGGATTCGCCGACACCGTGTCGATTTATAAATAACCGTCGTCGCCAGCGGCGCGTAGTACATCCGTGAGGTCCCAGCCGCTCGGCCGTACGCGGTTGAAACCAGATCTCCGGCGAACGGCTCCAAAGCCCCAGCCTCGTCGCTGGCGCCGACGGCGCCAGCGACTCCCTCGCGCGTGCTCCTCGGCCGCGAGGCGGCCTCGCAGGCACGCGCCGACCGCACTGTTCATTTATAAATGATCGTCCCCAGTCGCTCGTACCGCGTTTGAACCGTCGCCCTCAACCCTTCCCCGCGCTCTCACACCGCGTACGCCCGCGCGGCGCCGACGAGCGCCTTGCGGTAGTCGCTCTCGGTGGGGTCGGGACCGAGCGCGAGGAACCGCTCCTTGAACGCGTCGACGTCGACCGAATCGGTGTCGCTGCCGGCGGCGCGCGCGAGGTCGTAGATCCGGTGGTCCGGGCCGGCGATGTCGTGGCGCTCGATGAGCGCGAGCGCGAACGCGGCGTTGACCGCGGTGATCTCCGGGTCGGCGCCGGCCGTCACGGGCGGCGAGCCGTCCCGCGAGACGGCCGGGCGGTCGGCCACCGCCGCCGCGAGGGTGGACTCCAGGAAGCCGAGGAGCTTGTCCGCGGGCGCGACGGAGAGGGTGATGTCGTCGGCGTAGATGTCTTTCATGTGGTTCGCGATTTGGTAGCAGTGAGCGAGCTTGCGGCGCTCCACTTTCTCCCCGGCGAGGCCCAAGTACAGCGCCTCCTCGGTCGACTGGACGTGAGAGGCGTGGCCCTCCTCGTAGCGGGCCATGTGCGAGAGCTCGTGGACGGCCAGCTCGCGGGCCATCGCGCTGGTGGCGGCGCGCTTCGAGACGTTGAGGACGTGGTAGCCGTCGTAGTGACCGGCCCACGTCCGCTCGTCGGGGTCCCCGCGCACCTTCACGTGGACGGGGTCGGCCAGCGAGCACTCGGTCTCGAACAGGTCGGCGGCGCCGAGAAACGGGTCGGGGGGAACGTCACCCTGCACGCGGAGATCCATGCTTACCGTTCACACGGCAGCGCCGGGTAAGTCTCTTGCGCCCGTCGAAGGCTTTTGTCGCGACGCGTCGAACTCCGTACCATGCGCACACGCGTCTACGCGGCCTACGACGACGGGCTCAGAGTCGTCGACCCCGAGACGGGGGCGGTCGACGAGCGGCTGGCGGACCGCGCGGTCGAGTGCCTCTTGATCGCTCCCGGCGCCGAGCGGAGCGACGGGGCCCGGCCCGCGGCCGCCCGCGCCCGCGTGTTCGCCGGGACGTTCGACGCCGGGCTGTTCCGCTCCGTCGACGGCGGCGAGACGTTCGACCGGGTCGCCGCCGAGACGCTCGGACCCGGCGGCTCGGGCCCGGACGCGGTCACCGCGGTCGCGGCGAGCCCGCACGACCCCTCGGTCGTCTGGATCGGAACGGAGCCATCGCGGGTCTACCGCTCGACCGACGGCGGGGAGACGGTCGAGCCGGTCGGGGGATTGACCGCCGTTCCGTCGGCGTCCGAGTGGTCGTTCCCGCCGCGTCCGGACACCCACCACGTCCGGTGGATCGAGCCCTGCCCGGCGGACCCGGAGCGGTGGTTCGTGGGCGTCGAGGCGGGCGCGCTCGTCGTCACGCCGGACGGCGGGGAGACGTGGGTCGACCGGCCCGAGGGCTCCCGGCGCGACAACCAC
Organism: Halorubrum sp. Ea8; assembly: GCF_002252925.1. Taxonomy (NCBI): domain Archaea; kingdom Methanobacteriati; phylum Methanobacteriota; class Halobacteria; order Halobacteriales; family Haloferacaceae; genus Halorubrum; species Halorubrum sp. Ea8. The sequence continues at coordinate 38,840 of NZ_NHPF01000157.1, read as the reverse complement.
GCGCTCGCGACGCACCCGGACGCGCCCGACCGGGTCTACGCGGCCGCGGGCGACGGGTTCGCGGAGAGCCGCGATCGGGGGCAGACGTGGCGCGCCGTCGACGCTGGGCTCGCCCACGGCTACGTGTGGGGGATCGCCGTCGACCCCGGCGACCCGGAGACCGTCCTCGTGAGCGCGGCGTCGGGCGCGGGCGCGGCGCACCGCCGCGGCGAGGCGTACCTGTATCGCCGGACTCCGGGCGTCGACTCCGCCTCGGGGCCGCGCTTCGAGCGGCTCGACGACCGGGGGATCCCCACCGGCGAGGGCACCTACCGAGCGGTCCTCGCGAGCGGGCGGGAGTCCGGAGAGATCTGGGCGCTGCACGACGAGGGACTGTATCGCACCGGCGACGCCGGCGACTCCTTCGAGCGCGTGTCGGCGACCCTGCCCGGGCGAGCCGCGCGGGCGCTGGCCGTCGGGAGCGACTGACCGGCGAGTAACCGGAGGGGGGTTACTCCCGAACGGCGCCCACGACGAGGTAGACGATCGGGGTGTCGAGGACGGCGATCGCGAGTTTGAGGAGGTACTGGCCGAGTCCGAGCGCGAGGAGGAGCGACGGGTCGAACGGCTCGCCGGTGCCGAGCAGGATCGGCGCCGCGTAGAACGCGACGCTCACGAAGATGGCGGTGTCGAGCGCCTGACTCGTCGCGGTCGAGGCGACGTTGCGCAGCCACAGCATGTCGGGACCGGTGCGGTCGCGGATCGCGTGGAAGACGAACACGTCCCAGTTCTGGCTCACCACGTACGCGAGCAGGCTACCGGCGACGACCCCGGTCGCCGGGGCGAGCGCGGTCTCGAACGCGGCCGAGACCTCGGGGTTCACGCCCGGGGCGGCGAGCGTCGACCAGACCAAGGCGAGCACGAGGAAGTTCGCGAGGAACGCGACGTTGACGACCACCTGCGTCGCGCGGCGGCCGTACAGCTCGGCGTAGCAGTCGGACGCGAGGAACGTCAGCGCGTACGCGAGCGCGGCGCCCGGAAGGGTGATCTCGGGGCCGACGACCGGGAGCGCGACCGGGAGCGGGAGCGCGATCACCTTCGCGGCCGTGAGCTGTGCGGTCGCGAGCGCGACGACGAACAGGGTGATCAGTCCGACCGCCGCGAGCGCGGCGCGGTCGAAGGGGTCGACCGCGAAGGGGCCGCCGGTCCCGGTGGCGCCCCGCGTCCGGCTACTCATCGCTCGCCTCGTCGCTCGCGGCTTCGAGCCGGCCGTGGCGCGCGTCGATCTCGTCGAGCAGATCGAGCGTCTTCCGGATCGACGCTCTGACGGCGTCGCTGCGGTTCACGAACTTCCCGTCGTCGCCGACGTGCTCGTCGAGGTCCTCGAGCAGTTCGCCCGGGATCTCGACGCTTATCTTGGGCATATCGTTCCGTCCACTCCGGATTACTAAGAGCGTTCTTATTCGAGGACTCTCTCGGGAATATCGTCCGGGCAGCGTCGCGGTTCGGTCGATTCGCGGTCGTCGCCGTCGATCGGTCTGATCGCGGGCCGCGCGAGCGCGGCGTGTGCCTCCGCGGGTCGACCCGCGGCGAGCCGACGCCGGGGTAACCGCCCGGAGCGTCGGGGGAACGCGACGCGGTCGGGTACGACCCCCTACCCGAAGTCGCAGGAGTCGCCGGCGGCTTTCAGCCGGCCGCAACGAGAGGTTGCGCTTTCGCCCCGCGTTCGACCGCGCCGGGGGACTTGTACGGCCTCCGCGGGCTTGACCTTCTTGCAGGTGGGCGCTCCCGGCGCACGAACGGCGCGGGCGGCGCGACGGCGAACCGCTCTCGGGGTCGGCCCTTAAGCGTCGCGGGCGCGGCCGACGACCGAGCCGCCGTTCTGATAGTCGTCCCACAGGAACAGCGCCGGCGGCAGCGCGACCACCGAGAGCACGAACGAGTAGACGACGCTCAACGCGATCAACAGCCCGAAGTCGCCGAGCACGGGCGTGATGGCGAGCGCGAGAGCGCCCGTACCGAGCGCCGTCGTGAGCATGCTACCCGTGAGCGCGCCGCCGGTCCCGGTCAGCGTCGTGCGGAGCGAGGCCGCGACGTCGTCGTTCTCTTTGAACTCGTCGATGAACCGGGCGGTGATGTGGACGGAGTAGGCGATCCCGATCCCGATCGCGATAGAGAGGATCGTCGCGGTCAGGGCGTTGAGCGGCAGCCCGAGCAGCCGCATCGTTCCCACCAACGAGGCGACGGCGATCACGATCGGGAACACGTTCACGATCCCGAGCAGGGGCATCCCCTCTAAGACCCCGTAGGTGATCACGAGGAACACGCCGGTCAACACCACGGCGAGGACGAGGCCCTGAATCGCCGACTCGAAGATGATCCCCGTGATCGCGTCGAAGACGACGATCTGGCCGGTCGCGGTCGCGGTGTAGCGGAACCGGTCCGCCTGTTCGCTCGCGTCGGCGGCGATCTCACTCTGCGTCGCGCCGCTCTCGACGGTGTACTCGATCTGTGCCCCCCGGCGGTCGTCGGTGAGATACCGCGACGCCCGGTCCCCGGCGGGCGAGTCGAACAGCTCCTCGTAGATGCGTTCGAGATTCCGGTCGGGTATCCCGTTTCCGTCCCTGTCGTTGCGCGCGACCAACGCCGCGAACTCCTCGTCGGACCGCGCGTGCGACCGTATCACCGTCAGGATGCTCGTCGTCTCGGCCCCGCCGTTCGGCCCGACGGCGAGCGTCCCCGGGGGATCGTCGTTGGGCTCTGCGAGGGCCTCTAACGCGTGGTCCTCGCGTAACGACCCCTCTACAAATATCGTTATCGACGCGTCCTGGCTCGCCGCGAAGTTGTCCTCGAGCAGGTTCAGCGTCTCCGTCACGGTGTAATCGCCGGGGGCGAACGGCTCCGGGATGTACTCCACGTACCCCGCTTCCTCCTCCGGCGGGAGGAAGTCCTCCTGTTCGAACGTCGTGTCGATGCCCGCGCCGTACGCGCCGAGCCCCGCGGAGGCGACGAGGAGGACCGCGATGAACACCGCGGGCGCGCGCTCGCCGACCGTCACGGAGACGGACAGCAACCGGCCGAGCGCCGACTCCTCCGAGGCGATCGGCGTCGACCCGAACTCCGGGACGCCGTAGCGCTCGCGGAGCCGGTCGATCTCCAGCTTCGCCGCCGGGAGGAACAGCCCGAAGATCAGGAAGGTGAACACGATCCCGACCGCCGAGACGACCCCGAGGTTCCGGATCGGGTCGAGGTCGGAGACGACGTTCGCGCCGAACCCGAACACCGCGGTGACGGTGACGATGACGAAGGCGATCGCCAGCTGGTTCGCCGCGATCCGCATCGCGGGGACGGCGTCGTACCCCTGCACCGTCTCCTCGCGGTAGCGGTTGACGAAGTGGATCCCGAAGTCGACGCCGACCGCCAGCAGCAACACCGGCACCGCGATCTGCTGTTGGTCGAACGGTATCCCGGAGAAGCCCAGGAATCCGAAGGTCCAGATCAGCGTCATCAACAGCGCGAACAGCCCGAGCGCGAGATCGATCGGGTCCCGGTAGGCGACGACGAGGAAGCCCAACAGCAGGACCACGACGATGGGCATGACGATGAGCAGCGAGTCGCCGATGATCTGCCCCGTCTCGGCGTTGATGATCCCGGAGCCGAACACGCGGACGTCGGCCGGGCTGTCGTCGGCGAGCGCGCGGACGTCCGTCTGAAGCCCCTGCAGGTCGTCGAAGCCGCTCGGGACGTCGTGGGAGATCACCGTCACCGTCGTCGACGCCGACGCCGAGTTCGGGTTGAAGTCGTCCGAGACGACGGCCGAAAACCGCTCGCTCTCGCTCGCCCGCCGGATCGCCCGCCGGACCTCCGCGTCGGTCGCCGACTCGACCGCGCGCCGCTGGGCCGCCGGCGTCCGCGCCGTCGGGTCGAGCGTCTGCGCGACGACCGTCGCGGGGCCGTTCGCGGACGCCACGCGCAGGTCCTCCCGCTCGTCGAGCCGCTCTAACAGCCGGAGCATCGTGAGCAGCTCCTCGCGGTCGAGGACGTTCGTTCCGTCGTGGATCAGCTGCGTGGTCTCCTCGTCGGTCGCGAACGGGTCCTCGAACTCGGTCTCGATCGCGTCCAGCGCCTCCTGCTCCGGGAGGTCCTCGGAGAACCCCTCAGTAGCGTCGGTCTGCGTCTCGACGGCGGTCATCCCGCCGGCGAAGACGGCCGTCGCCACGAGGAACAGCGCGACGACGGCCCGCGGTCGCGTGACGATCAGCTCGTTGAGCCGCTCGACGTTCGCCTCGACCCACTGGCCCGCTCGACCCATCTATTCCCTCTGGAGCACGTACGCGCCGGCTCCGATCACGACCACCGCGACGAGGGCGACGAGACCGAGCCCCACGGGGAACCCGCCCTCGCCCTCCACGACGGTTATCGGCACCCGGGTCGTGTCCGACAGTTGGCTGTTACCGTCCGCGTCGTCGTAGCGGAAGTCGAACGATATCGGGTACGTCTTCGCCGTGCCCGAGCCCGCCGCCGACAGGTCGAAGGTGAGGGTCGTCGACTCGCCGGGCGCGAGCTCGGAGACGAACCCCTCGTCGTTGCCGCTGTCGAGGGGGGAGTCGGCGAACAGCCGCGCCTCGACGTCCCGGACCGGCTCGTCGAGGTTGTTCGTCAGCGTCACCTCGAGGGCGCGCTGTCCGCCCGCCTCGATCTCGCGGTCGTCGACTTCCACGAGGAACTGGTCCCGCTCCGGCTGCACCTCGTAGAGCAGCTCGACGTCCTGGTACGCGCGGGTCTCGAACTCGGCGTTGCGGTACCGGACCGCGATGTCGGCCGTCCGGTCGATCGCCTTCGCCTCCTCGCCGATCTCGACCGGGAGCCGGAACTCGCCGGACTCGCCCGGCGCCAGCGTGCCGACCGCGACGCTGCGCTCGATGGGGATCACGTTCTGGGACTGCTCGGCGAACTGAATCACCACGTTGCGTGCCTCGTCCGGCCCCTCGTTCGTCACGGTGCCGGTGATCTCGCCCTCCTCGCCGACGTGCAGGTCGGACTCGACGCCGGTGACCGAGAAGCGCTGTTCGGGCCCGGGGACCACGCCGGCGGAGACGCTCTCGTCGACGCGCTGGAGGCCCTGGCTCGTTTCGAACGTGACGGTCCCGCTCAGCGCGTACTCGCGGACGGGCGCGCCCGGTGCGAACCCGACATCGTACCGCACGGTCGTCGTCTCGCCGGGCGCCAGCTCGTCGATCCGGGCGGCGTCGCTGGCGCGTTCGCCGAACGCGAGGCCGCCGCTCGCGGACTCGAAGGCGACGGTCGCGTCGCGGGCGACGTCGGCGCCGACGTTCTCGATCTCGGCTTCGAGGGTTCCCTCGCCCCCGATCCGGGCGTCGGTCGTGACGTTCACGACCTCGAAGCGGGCGTCGTCTGAGATGCGGACGTCGACCTCGGCGTCGACGGTCTCCTCGCGGTCGATGGTGACGCCGCCGGACTGCTGGTAGGTGTACGAGTACTCCAGCTCGACGTCGAGCTCGTAACTCCCCTGCTCGACGTCCTCGGGGACGTTCACCGCGACGGTCGCCTCGCCCGGCCGGTTCTCGGTGACCGAGCCGATCGCGAGGGTGCCGGTCTCGACGTCGAGGGGGGTGCCGCCGGCGTCGGCGGTCACGCGGACGTTTCGCGCGGTGGTGACGATTTCGCGCGTCTGGCCGGTGCCGAGGTCCATGTCGCCGTCGTTCGATATCTGCAGGGTGAGCTCGTTCGTCCGCCCTGGAGTGAGGGTCGCGCTCGGGGTCGTCACGCTCAGCTCGGGCGAGCCTCGGACGAGCCCGCCTCCCGTCTGGAAGGGCGTCGTCCCGCCGGTCGCGGCGCCGGCGCTCGGCGTCGCGACCGCCGCGTCCGCGTCGAGGCTCGCCGCGCTCGCCTCCCCGGTCGGCGTCGCCCCCACGGCGAACCCGGCCGTCCCGCTCGTTACAAGCGCCAGTACCACGATCACGACGAGAACTGTGTTGCGTCTCATGCTGAATCGAACGTCGCGGCGGCGTCCCGCGGCCCCGCGTCGGGGGCCGGGCGGCCCGGATCCGGCGTCGAGCCGGGGTCACGAGTCCGCTTCGGCCGATCGCGTCGAACCGGGCCGTGCGTCGCAGCCGCGCGTTTCACGTCTGATCGTGAACCTACGAATCAATAACGTCTTTGTTTTTGGATTCGTAGCGACGGACATGAGCGCACATAGATCGGTCGGCGTCCACGGCCACGAGGACGAGCGATGAGCGGGTTCTCCGGCGAGGAGCGCGAGCGCATTCGAGCGGAACTCGTGGCGGCGGGCCGAGAGCTGTTCGAGCGCTTCGGATTCGAGCGCACGCGGATCAAGGACGTGACCGAGGCGGTCGACATCGGTACGAGCACGTTCTACCGCTTCTACGACTCCAAGGAGGCGCTGTACGTCGAGGTGCTCGTCGCGGAGCGCGAGGAGTTGGAGGCGTCGATCGCGGAGGCGGTCGCGGCGGTGGACACGCCCCGCGAGGAGGTGCGGGTCCTCCTGAAGACCACGCTCGCGGAGGTGCGGTCGAACCCCCTCATCTCCTCGCTCATCGTCGACGGGGAGCTCCGCGAGCTACAGGACCGGATCGCCGACGCCGAGGGCGAGGATGGGGGGATCGAGTCGGCGGCGTACGACTCGGGGCTGCCGTTCGCCGGCCGATTGGCCGATCTCGACGCGTTCCGATACGACGACCCGCAGCTGATCGACGAGCTGTTCGTCTCGCTCGTGTTCACCGCGCGCTCGCGGAACGCGCCGATCGGCGCCGACAGCGACGCCGCCTACGAGCGCGTCGAGGACGCGCTGATCGAGACGGTCGTCGACGGGCTGTTCGTCGACGCGTGACCCGCTCCGCGTCGGTGAGCGCCCCATCGATCGCTCCGCGTCGGTGAGCGCCCCATCGATCGCTCCGCGTCGGTGAGCGCCCCATCGATCGCTCAGGGTTATGACGACGCGGCCGCGTTCTCGCGTGCCACGCCAACCCACGCGAACGCCGTAGCGAAGCGGTTAAGGGCGAACCGCGGGAAGTACGAGCAACTCGCTGGTGCGGACACAGCGGGCACTCGCCGCCGGGGCCTCGTCGACGTCATCAGACCGCGTCTGATGGGCTGACGAGCGGAGCTCGTCAACGCCGTCGACGCTCCCCGGGACGAGACGAAATGTGGCCGCTTCGCGGCTGAATCGCAACCGTCCGCGGACAACATATGGCACGAAGCTTCTACTCGCACATCAAGGAGGCGTGGCGGTCCCCCAAGGAGGGGAAACTGGCAGAGCTGCAGTGGCAGCGAAAACAGCAGTGGCGCGACGAGGGCGCCATCGAGCGCATCGAGCGCCCCACGCGCCTCGACAAGGCCCGTGAGCTCGGCTACAAGGCCAAGCAGGGCGTGATCGTCGCTCGCGTGAGCGTCCGCAAGGGCGGCTCGCGCAAGCAGCGTCACAAGGCCGGTCGCCGCTCGAAGCGACAGGGCGTCAACCGACTCTCGCGCCGCAAGTCGATCCACCGGATCGCCGAGGAGCGCGCCTCGCGGAAGTACCGCAACCTCCGCGTGCTCAACTCCTACTGGGTCGGCGAGGACGGCTCGCAGAAGTGGCACGAAGTGATCCTCGTGGACCCCGCCCACCCCGCGATCGAGAACGACGACGACCTCGGGTGGATCACCTCGGACGACCACCGCGGGCGCGCCTTCCGCGGGCTCACCTCTGCCGGCACGAAGGGCCGCGGCCAGCGCACGCGCGGCAAGGGCACGGAGAAGACCCGTCCGAGCGTCACCGGCAACGACCGTCAGGGCAAGTAAGCCGACCGCGGTCCCGCCGGATTTCCCCGTTTATCAGCCGCTTAGTGACAACGCCGCCGCGGCTTGCGCAGTTCTCTGCTCGCAACGCTCGACCGACGAGCGCCGCGGCTCTCCGTGACTGGTTCGTGAAAAAACGAAAACGGGGAAACGCGAGCGTGCGTGTTCGAACGGCGGTACGCGGTCGGAGCGGGTCGCTGGTGGTGTCTTCCTACGGAACCTCGCTTACATCGCACCGCCCATGCCGCCCATGCCGCCCATGCCGCCGGCCGGGGCGCCGCCCTCGTCGTCGTCGCCGCCGGTCGACAGGTCGCCCGCGGAGATGATGTCGTCGATTTTCAGCACGAGGTTCGCGGCCTCCGCGGCGGAGGCGATCGCCTGCTCCTTCGCCTGGGCCGTCTCCACGACGCCGGCCTCGGCGGTGTCCTCGACCTCGCCGGAGAAGACGTTCAGCCCGGCGTGCGCGTCGCCGGCCTCGTGGGCCGCGCGCAGGTCGACGAGGAGGTCGATGGCGTCGAGTCCGGCGTTCTCGGCGAGCACGCGGGGGATGAGCTCCAACGAGTCGGCGAACGCCTCGACCGCGAGCTGCTCGCGGCCGGAGACGGAGTCGGCGTAGTCGCGGAGCCGACGGGCGAGCTCGACCTCGATGGCGCCGCCGCCGGGGAGCGTGCGGCCGTCGGAGACGGTCGTCGCGACCACGTCGATCGCGTCCTCGATGCCGCGCTCGATCTCGTCGACGACGTGTTCGGTCGTGCCGTACAGCAGGAGGGTGACGCCGTGGGCGTCCTCGCCCTCGACGTAGAACAGCCCCTCCTCCTCGTCGCGCTCGATCGAGCCGACCGCGAGGTCCTCCGCGGAGAGCGAGTCGAGGTCGGTGACGATCGGCGCGCCGAGCACGTTCTTGAGGAAGCCCAGGTCGGACTTCTTCGTGCGGCGGATCGCGAGAATGCCCTCCTTCGCGAGGTAGTGCTGTGCGAGGTCGTCGATCCCCTTCTGGCAGAAGACGACGTCGGCCCCGCTGTCGACGATCTGGTCGACCTTCTCGCGCAGCTGCTTCTCCTCCTGGTCGAGGAACTTCTGGAGTTGGTCGGGAGAGTCGACGTTGACGGAGGTGTCGACGTCGGCCTCCTCGACCTCGATCGGGTCGTTGAGGAGGAGGACGTCGGCCGACTCGAAGTCGGTCGGCATGTCGTCGTGGACGGGGTCCTTGTCGATCACCGCGCCCGAGAGGAGCTCGGACTCGCCGGCCGCGCGGCCGGTGCGGGTCTCGATGTTGAGGTTCGCCAGGTCGACGACGTGGGAGCCGTCGTCGGCCTCGACGGTGACGCCCTGGATCGCGCGGACGACGAGGTCGGCGAGGGTCTCCTTGTCGAGCTCGGCGCCCTTCCCGGTCATCGACGTCTCGGCGACGTTCTTCAGCGTCTCCGTGTCGTCGGGGTCGACCTCTGTGGCGACCTCGTCGACCTGCTCGCGGGCGTACTCGCTCGCGAGGTTGAAGCCCTTGATGACCGCCGTCGGGTGGATGTCCTGCTCGAGGAGGTCCTCGGCGTTCTTAAGCAGCTCGCCCGCGATCGCGACCGCGCTCGTCGTGCCGTCGCCGGCCTCGTCCTCCTGCGTCTCGGCGACCTCGACGATCATCTCGGCGGTCGGGTTGTCGATGTCCATCGTCTGCAGGATGGTGACGCCGTCGTTCGTGATGGTGACGTCGCCCATCGAGTCGACGAGCATCTTGTCCATCCCTTTCGGTCCGAGCGTCGAGCGTACGGACTCGGCGACGCCGCGCGCCGCGGAGATGTTGTACTCCTGTGCGTCCTTGTCCTTGACGCGCTGGGCGTCGTCGCCCATGATGATCATCGGCTGACCCTGCTGCATTCGCTGGCTCATACAGCGTTTGATTGATTGTGATTCTATATAAACCCGTCGTTGAGGAGCGATCGAGCGGAGCCCGGACCGACGGTCCGCGAGCCTCGGAAACCGCATGACTCCGGTTCGCTCTCTCGACATTTATGAGGATAGTTAGCACGGATCTTCACCGGAGCACGACCGCTGAACCCGGCTCGTTTATATGTGTCGTCGCTCGTCGCTCGCCGCGATACCGAGGTACGCGACCGACGACACGCGGCTCTCGGCGTCGGGTCGACCTCTGCAGGAAGCGGCGCGGGCGCGTCAACCTCGGAAGGAAGCGGCGTAGACGCGTCGCTCGCGGAGTTCAGTCACGGATGAAAAGCGGGGGGCGGCGTTCGGTCGCGAGCGCTCACCGATCGAACTCGTCCTCGTCGAGGTACTCCGAGTCGACCTCGTCGAGGGACGGTTCCGGCGGTTCCTCGGCGGCGTCCAGCTCGCGTCGGTTGAGGCGGCTCTCCAGCTGTCGGCGCTTGTTCCTCCCTTTCCGCTCGCGACCCGATTTCGTGTCTGGCATCGTCACCCGTGTCAACTATACCCACACATATGAGTCTTTTGTCGAGATACGAGACGGTTCAGCGACGTACGACCGGTCTAGCGACGTCAGAGGACGTTGAGCGACGGAGGGACGAGGACGTTGAGCGACGAAGCGGAGACGGCACGCGTCGCTCGTCGGTTTGCGTCGTCAAGGAACGCCAGGAGAGGGATTTGAACCCCCGATCCCGGAAGGGAACACGCTTTCCAGGCGTGCGCCTTACCACTCGGCCATCCTGGCTCAGTCTGAGGTAATCCGCTGTGACTGTTAAGTCCTTCTCTTCACGCGCTTCGCCCGCAGTCGGTGCTCGGCCGCGTAAGCGATTCCGCCCGACGCGACGGAGACCGCCGCGGCCAACCCGACTATCCCGCCGTATCCGACGGGGAGGTCGCCCGCGACGATCAGGAACCCCTGCGAGAGCACGAGAACGGCGAATCCGCCGACGATACCCCACAGCGCGGCCGATTTCGCTCTGGCGCGCCTCGTCGGCCGTGCGGGGGGCTCCGCCGCGTCTGCTCTCCCTCCGGTCTCGCCGTCCTCGCCGTCCTCGCCGCCCTCGCCGCCCTCGCCGCCCTCGCCGCCCATCTACTCGACGGCGGCGACGGCCTCGACCTCGACGCCGACGCCCTTCGGGAGCGCGCCAGCCTGCACCGCCGACCGCGCCGGCGGCGATTCGTCGAAGTAGCCCGCGTACGCCTCGTTCATCTCGTCGAAGTCGTCGATGTCGTCGAGGAAGACGGTCGTCTTCAGCACGTCCGTCGGCGTCGCGCCCGCCTCGTCGAGCACGGCGACGAGGTTGTCGAGGGCCCGCTCCGTCTGCTCGGCGATCGGCGCGTCGTCGAGCAGGTCGCCGCCGGGCGTCAGCGGTATCTGCCCGGCCGTGAACACGAGCTCGCCGGTCGTCGTCGCTTGGCTGTAGGCTCCGACCGCCTCGGGCGCCGCGTCTGTGTGGACGATCTCCTTCATACGCCCTCCCGTTCGGCGGGCCGCGGTAAGAGTACCGGGGACCGGAGCGGACCGCCGCTCGGGACCGGAGCGGATCCCGACGAGAGCGGACGGCCCCTCGGGCGGACCGGGACGGATCACCCCGCGCTCACCGCTGGTCATATATTCCTCGCCTGCTAACACACGACACATGACGGGAGGTAACCTCCTTCCGGTCGCCGCGGTGTTCGTCGCGGTGCTCGCCGCCAACGTCGCGCTCGCGTGGTTCCTCGCGAGACGGGACTGGGAGCCGCCCGGGGCGCTCGGCTCGACCGGCGACTCGTCGCCGTCGGACGCGGACGCCGAGGGCGACGCGGACGGCGCCCTGGCCGCCGGTCCGGAGTTCGCCGCGGGCGCCGACGCCGGCTCGGCGGCGACCGGAGCCGACCCGAACGGCGACCCGCCGCCGCTCGACGTCGACGGGAAGACCGTCGTCTGCCGGCACTGCGGGGCCGAGAACCGCCCCGACTTCCGCTACTGCCGGTGGTGCGTCCGGTCGGGGTTCGCCGCCGACGGCTCGGGCGCCGCGGGCGGCCCGACGATGACCGAGCGCTCGCTGTGAGCGGCGGTCGGATCGACCCCGCTTCGGCCGGCCGCGTCCACGGATCGCGGCGGGAGCGACGCGACCGCTAGTCCGCGTCCACGCGACAGCCGCCCGAGTAGTCGATCCCGTCGATCGTTTCGATACCGTCGTCGCCGCACACCGGACAGTCCGGATTGCGACGATACGGGACGGTCTCGAAGGTCAGGTCCATCGCGTCGTAAAACAGGAGCCGACCGTCGAGCGTCTCCCCGGCGTCGAGGAGGAGCTTGATCGCCTCGGTCGCTTGGATGCAGCCGACCGTGCCGGGAAGCACGCCGAGCACGCCCGTCGCCGCGCAGTCGGGAACCGTTCCGGGCTCGGGCGCCTCGGGGAACAGGCACCGGTAGCAGGGGCCGTCGGGGACGAGGGTCGTCGCCTGCCCCTCGAACTTGTAGATCGCTCCGTGGACGACGGGGAGCCCCTCGATGCGGGCCGCGTCGTTGACGACGTACCGCGTCCGGAAGTTGTCCGCGCAGTCGACGACGAGGTCGTACCCGGCCAAGAGGTCGTGGACGTTCCCCTCGTCGAGGCGCGTCTCGTGCGTCTCCACGTCGATATCGGGATTGAGTCGGTCGACGTACCGCGCCGCGGAGTCGACCTTCGGCTCGCCCACGTCGGCGTCGCCGTGGATCACCTGTCGCTGGAGGTTCGAGCGCTCGACGACGTCGTCGTCGACGACCCCGAGCGTCCCGACGCCCGCGGCCGCGAGGTACTGGACGACGGGCGCGCCGAGCCCGCCCGCCCCGACCACGAGGGCGCGCCCGTCGAGGAGCCGCTTCTGCCCCTCCGGGCCGACCTCGTCCATGATGACGTGCCTGGAGTACCGATCGAGTTGGTCGGCGTCGAGCGAGAGACTCATGGGTCGATATGGACGGTGAGACCGTATAATCGTGTTCCCGGCCCTCCGCGCCGTTCGCGTCCGCAGTCGTCTGCGATTCCGGAGCCCGTCTCCCCGCAGTCGTCGGCGATTCCGGAGCCCGTCTGACGGGCGGACCGTTCGATCACAGTCCGCCGGCGTCGTCGACCTCCTCCGCGGGCGACGTATTCGGATCCGGGTCCCCCGCCTCGATCCGCTCGTAGACCCGTATCCACCAGTCGCTCCCGACTTCGACGAGGTACTCGGTGTAGCGGAACTCGACGCTTCCCGTCCCTCTTCGGGCGCTCTCACCGGCGTTCAAACCGAGGAACGCCTGTTCGATTTCGGCCGCGTCGACCACCTCGTACAACGGCGGGGATTTCAGGCTGCTCGGAGAGACGTTCCCCGCGTCCGCGATCGCGGAGACGATCGCCGTCGTGAGTCCGTCGTCTCGCTCGGGTTCGTGGCGTCGCTCGACGACTTGACGCCAGCGAGCGCCTCCGTCGGGAAGCGGATCGCCATCACCGGTCGCCGCGGGGTCACCGGTCCCCGTCATCCCTGGAACCGCGACCGTGCGCCCGTCGATCGCCGTCGAGAGCGCTCCCCGTCCCTTCGAGTGCCGCCAGGACTCGGTCGGCGTTCTCGGCGGGCGAAATCGTCTCGCTCGCCTCGTCGAACGCGACGACGTTTTCCTCGACCAACTTGGGGACGTGCGCGTGATAGAGGGCGATGTACACCCGCTCTCGTTGTCGCTCGGTGACCGCGCGTTCGGGGACGTCGTTCTCCCACCCGGCGATCTTCGTCGCCAGATCGGTCAGCGACCGCTCCGCGTCTCCGAGAAGCGAATAACAGACGTATCGACGCCGAGCATGAGTTAACACCTCGTAGACGTGATCTGACTCCAGCATCTGCTGGGGAGAGCATACCTCAGTTACCGGATTCTCGAACCCGGTCTCGACTTCGTCAGTCATCGTCTTTCGAAGGCGCACCGAGGTATTAAAATCCTGTGTCAGCTTAATATATAATATCAGTAGAATGTGCGAATACTTTCTCGATTACGGGTTCCAACGGAACCACTGACGCAGCGTTTCCGGTGGACACCCGACGCATCGCCGCCTGTGGGTCCGACTCCGGGGTCCCCGTCCCCGCCGTCGATTCAACAGGGTTCAAGTACTCCTCTGGCAAAGCTTGCGACATGCAGACGCTGCTTTTGAACGCCGACGACGTCGACGAGAACGCTCGCATGGACCGCGTCATCGACGCGGTGCGCGGCGCGTTCACCGCCTACGAGCGCGGGAACGCGAAGATGCCCGCGAAGTCGTACATCGACCTCCCGGAGTACAACGGCGACTTCCGGTCGATGCCGGCCTACCTCGACGTCAGGACCGAGGACACCGACGAGGAGACCGGCTGGGACGCGGCCGGAATCAAGTGGGTGAACGTCCACACCGACAACCCCGCCGACCACGACCTCCCGACAGTGATGGGGACGATGATCTACTCCGACCCCGAGACGGCGTTCCCGCTGGCGATCCTCGACGGCACGACGCTCACGATGAAGCGAACGGGCGCGGCCGCCGCCGTCGCCACCGACCACCTCGCGGTCCCCGACGCGACCTCGCTCGGGATTGTCGGCGCCGGCGTCCAGTCGTACACCCAACTGGAGGCCATCGCCGAGGTCCGAGACATCCGAGAGGTCGTCGTGAGCGATCTCGACGAGGAGCGCGTCGCTCGCTTCGTCGACGCCTTCGACGACCGGTTCGACGTGCGGGCGGGTTCGATCAGTGAGGCCGGTCACTGCGACGTGCTCTCGACGGTGACGCCCGTCGAGGACCCAGTCGTCGGCGCCGACGACGTCGGCGATCACACCCATATCAACGCGATGGGCGCCGACGCCGCGGGGAAACACGAACTGGCTGACGAGCTCCTGCTGGACGCCACGGTCGTCATCGACGACCACGAGCAGTGCACCCACTCCGGCGAGATCAACGTCCCCTACGCGACGGGGACGCTCACGGACGAGGACATCTACGGCGAGATCGGAGAGATCGTCGTCGGGACCCGCCCCGGTCGGGCGGGGATCGACGCCGGCGGGAGCGCCCCCGGGACGGGCGCCGAGGGCGTCGCGGGCGTCACCGTCTTCGACTCCACCGGCCTCGCGATCCAAGACGTGGCGGCCGCCCGCGTCGTCTACGAGCAGGCCGACGCGGTCGACAACGGCTACCCGTTCGACCTGCTCGGCCTCGCGGAGTAGCCGGGGACGCCCCGACCGCTTTTTACCGCCGCCGCCCCTACCGATCCCGTGCAACTCGTCAGCGTCGCCGCGCTCGCGGAGAACCGGGTGATCGGGAACGACGGCGGCGTCCCGTGGCCGGATCTCCCCGAGGACATCCGCCAGTATCGCGAACGCGTCGCCGGCTCGCCGGTCATTTTAGGTCGACGGACCTTCGATTCCATGCGCGGCGACCTCCCCGGACGCCGACAGATAGTCGTGAGCCGCAGCGTCGACGCGGTGGACGTGCCGACCGCGGTGGTCGCCGACGGCGTCGACGAGGCGATCTCGCTCGCCCGCGAGCTCGTCGGCGAGCGGGCCGGCCTCGGAGCGGCGGACGGCGTCGCCGGCGGAACGGACGCCGCCGTCGCCGGCGAGACGTCGCCCGCCGGAACGGGCCCGGCCGACGACGTTCCGTACGCCGACCCGAACGCCCCCGTCTACGTCCTCGGCGGCGGGGCCATCTACGAGCTGTTCCAGCCGCACGTCGATCGGATGGCCCTCAGCCACATCGACGGCGCCTACGAGGGCGACACTCGGTTCCCCGCGTGGGACGAGACGGAGTGGCGCGTGGCGGACGAGACCGACTACGAGGGGTTCACCCTCCGCGAGTGGGCCCGGCGCCCGGACGCCTCCTGAGCGATACGTCGCCGACCGGCCGAAAAGCGGGCCGCTACTCGTCGCCGACCGGCCGAAAAGAGGGCCGCTACTCGCCGTCGTCGACGCGCTCGGCGAAGCCGAACCGGGGCTTCGCCTCGTCGATGACGACAGTCAGCGTCTCGCCGACCCCGGCGCCGGGGACGAAGACGGAGTACCCCTCGACGTACGCGATCCCGTCGCCCTCGTCGCCGAGCTCCTCGATCGTCACCTCCAGCCGGTCGCCCGCCTCGACGGGAGCGGTGTTGAGCCCCTTGGCGACGAGGTACACCTCCGAGGAGGAGTCCCGGGAGGCGGGCGGTGAGACGGTCCGGAGGTACTCGAACTCCGCGCGGACGTCCTCGCGGAAGGCGTCGAGGTCTTCTCCCTGGAAAGCCTTTACCACGAAGTCGCCGCCGGGCGCGAGCAGCTCCTCGGCCACGTCGAACGCCTGCCGCGCGAGGTGGATGGACCGGGCGTGGTCGAGGGAGTACTCGCCGGTCATGTTCGGCGCCATGTCCGAGAGCACCACGTCCGCGCCGCCCTCGCCGACCGCCTCGCGGAGGTAGTGACGGGTGCGTTCCTCCGTCATGTCGCCGCGGATCGTCTCCACGTCGTGCTCCTCGAGGTCGTCGATGCGCTGGAGGTCGACGCCGACGACGGTCCCCGACTCGCCGACCTCCTCGGCGGCGACCTGGAGCCACCCGCCCGGGGCGGCCCCGAGGTCGACGACGGTGTCGCCGCGCTCGAAGAGGTCCGACTTCTCATCGAGCTGTTTCAGCTTGTAGGAGGCCCGGCTCCGGTACCCCTGCTGTTTCGACCGGTTGTAGTACTCGTCTTTTCCGCTCATACGTCTCCCACCACGGATCGCGGTCGGGCGTTCGTCGAAACCGCGGGCGAATCGGCGTTCATACCCGGAACGAGGAGGTCGACCCGGAAATGGACATCGGATGCGAGCTCCCCCCGATCGGACGCGGGCTCCGGCTACTCGTCCGAGTGCCGTACCCGCGCTATCACTCGTTTGATCCGCGACGCGACCGCGGCCAGCGGTCCCCGCCCCGTCGACTCCGCCGCCGTCGCGGACTCCGACTCGGACTCGCGGTCGGGCTCCGATCGGTTCGCGACGATCGTCTCGTAGTTGTCGATCACCTGCTGTCGCTGTCGGTCCTTCGACTCGACGGTTCGTTCGAGCGCTTCGACCTCCGCTTCGAGCGCCTCCATCTCGGCCCTGAGCGCGTCCACCTGCTCGTCGAGCGCTTCGCGTTCGGCCGCGAGCGCGGCGACGCGGACGCGGTGGTGGTAGCCGGGACGGCGGTCGCTCGCCGAGCCCACCGACGCGGTTACTCGAAGCCGCGGACCGTCCTCGGAGTCCGCCGTCTCGACGTCGGTACCACCGGACGTCTCGGATGAGCCGGATGTAGAGGGCATTCTTGAGTGAGATATGTGTACACATACCACGTAGAAAAAGGTCAGTCAGCCGGGAGTCGGACGCGCCGCTTGCGGGCGGTTCACGACCGGTCGCGCCCGTTCACCGGCACCCGTCCCGCGAGGCGGTCCGAACCCCGGCCCGTGGCGTCGGTAGCGGCGTCGACGGGCCGGACGGCGAATCCGAGTCCCTCGTAGAACCCCCGGAGACCGGGGTCGAACGCCGCGGAGACGACCGAGACACCGGCGTCGCGCTCGGCGCGCCGGACCGCCGCGGCGACGAGCGCGGAGCCGACCCCGCGACCGCGACGCGCCCGCCTGACGGCCACGGCGTCGACGCGGAGTCGCTCCGGTTCGGGTCGCGTCGCGACCAGCGCGCCGACGACCGCGCCCGTCCGTTCGAATCGGGCGACGAGCGCGTCGCCGGCGTCGATCGCGGCGTCGACGACTTCGGGGTCCGTCTCCAGCATGGCGGCGTCGAGCACGCGGAGGACGTCGAGCCGGTCGTCGGGGTCGGCGGGTTCGACCGCGAACCCGCCGGGGGCCGTCGCCGCGGTGTCGCCGGCGCCGTCCGCGTCGTCTGCACCGTCCGCGCCGTCCGCGTCGTCTGCACCGTCCGCGCCGTCTGCGTCGTCTGCACCGTCCGCGCCGTCCGCGTCTCGCTCCCCGCTCACGCGCCGTCGTTCGCCGCGGTCCGGTCCCTCGCGTCGCCGTCCGTCGCGCCTCCCTTTACCAGTCGGAGCAGCCGGACCTCCTCGGCGTCGACGACGCGGTCGCCGGGGACCGGCGAGCCGTCGACGAGGGCCGACGCCTCCTGCGGGTGGTATCCCGCCTCGCGGATGAGGTCCGCGTAGGTCGCGTCGGCGTCGAGGTCGACCTCGCGGGTCCCCTCGCCGACGACATCGACGGCGACGTTCATCGGCGGAGCGCCTCGTCGGTGGTACGCATTCGGTTACCCGTCAAGCCGCTCGCGGAGCAGCCCGTTCACCTGTCCGGGGTCGGCGCTGCCGCCCGTCGCCTGCATCACCTGACCGACGAGGAAGTTGATCGCGCCCTCGTCGCCGTCGTGGTAGTCGGCGACCGCGTCCGGGTTGTCGTCGATCGCGGCGTCGACGGCGGCCTCGACCTCGCCGGAGTCGGCCACGCCGAGCCCCTCGCGCTCGATGACCGTCTCGGGGTCCTCGCCCGCGTCGAGCATCTCGCGTAAGACGACCTCCTCGGCGTTCTTGACGGTGAGCTCCTCGGCGTCGACCAGCTCGATCAGGCGCGTGAACTCGTCGAGCCGGTCCTCGACGTCCGTGATCGCCATCTCTCGGTAGTTGAGCTCGCCGAGCAGGTTGTCGGCGACCCAGGTCGCGGCGAGGTCTGGGTCGAACGACTCGGCGACGTCCTCGAAGAAGTCCGCGACCGCCTTCGTCGAGGTGAGCTTCGAGGCGGACTCGCGGTCGAGCCCGTACTCCTCGCGGAAGCGCTCCCGCCGGGCGTCCGGCAGCTCGGGGATCGGGATCTGCTCCTTCCAGTCCGACACCTCCAGCGCCGGGAGGTCGGCCTCCCGGAAGTAGCGGTAGTCCTTCTCGGCCTCCTTCGAGCGCATCGAGACGGTGACGCCGCGCGACTCGTCCCAGTGGCGCGTCTCCTGTTCGATCTCGCGGCCGCGACGGAGCACGTTCTCCTGTCGGGTGACCTCGTACGCGAGCGCCTGCTCGGCGCCCTTGTGGCTGGAGATGTTCTTCACCTCCGCGCGGTTCACGTCCGCGAGGGCGTCGTCGGTGATCGCCCCGTCGTCGGCGACCCGGTCCGCCGGGACTAAGGAGACGTTGGCGTCGACGCGCAGGCTCCCGTCGCGGGTCGGGTCGAAGACGCCGAGATATTCGAGGACCTCCTCCAGCTTCGCCAGGAACGCTCGGGTCTCCGCCGGCGACCGGAAGTCGGGCTCCGTGACGATCTCCATCAGGGGCGTCCCGGCGCGGTTGTAGTTCACGAGCGTGTGCGTCGCCGACTCGATGGAGCCGCCGGCGTGCTGGAGGCTCCCGGGGTCCTCCTCGAGGTGCGCGCGGGTGATCCCGACGGTCCGCGGTTCGCCGTCGACGCGGACCTCGAGCTCGCCGGACTGGCAGATCGGGGCGTCGTACTGGGTGAGCTGGAAGTTCTTCGGCAGGTCGGGGTAGTAGTAGTTCTTCCGGTGGAACGTCGTCGTCTCGGGGATGTCGGCGTCGATCGCCTTCCCCACCTTCACCGCGGCCTCGACGGCGGCCTCGTTCAGGACCGGCAGCGCGCCCGGGAGCCCGAGGCAGGTCGGGCACGTGCGCGTGTTCGGTTCCTCCTCGTCTCCGGGCTCCGTCGAACAGCCGCAGAAGATCTTCGTGTCGGTCTCGAGCTGGACGTGGACCTCCAGCCCGATCACGACCGTCCGCTCCTCCGTCGCGGCCTGAGTATTCATTACCGACCCGTTGCGGGCGGGCCACCTAAATCGTGTCGGGACCGATACGTCGTGTATTACCGCCGGAGTTGGGTGGATTCCGGCGTTCGTGGCCCCTTTCTCTCCGTCGTTCCCGTCGGTGGTGCGGAGAACACCTCCAAAGCTCCGGTCGCACGGTTATAAATCGTTGATTACGGACCGACGGAGAACACCTCCAAAGCCCCAGCCGGGAGGCGGGCGCACGCTCGCTGTGCTCCTCACTCGGTCGCTCACTTCGTTCGCTCCCTCGTTGCGGTGCTTGCGTCGCCTGCGCCCGCCTCCCGGCTGCCCCTTTGAGTCCCGCCCGCCTGCACCGCGACCGTACCTCACGCCTCCCCAGCCTCGTCGCTCGCGCGTGCTCCTCGCGGCCGCCGAGGGCGGCCACTCGGAGGCACGCGCCACCGCAGCGTTTTCCGAGTGAACCGCGCCGAAGTGCTCGCCTCGCTCTCCTCTCCGGCGGCGTTGCTAAACCCTTATGAGCGCGCGGGTGGGAGGAACGGCCGTATGAGCGACCTCCCGGACGACTTCGACTGCACCCTCACCAACTGGGAGTACATCTACGGGCTCTGCCGCAACGTCTCGAACGCGGTGAAACGGGCCGACTTCGAGCCGGACATGGTCGTCGCGCTCGCTCGCGGGGGCTGGTTCGCGGGGCGGTGCGTCTGCGACTTCCTCGGGCTCAACGACCTCACGAGCCTCAAGATGGAGCACTACGTCGGCGCGGCGGAGAAGACCGACGAGCCCCAGATCCGCTACCCCATGCCGGAGGGGAGCGTCGACGGAAAGAACGTCCTGATCATCGACGACATCGCGGACACCGGCGGCTCGATCCGCCGCGCCGAGGAGTACGTCGAGGACCGCGACGCCGCCGAGATCCGCACCGCGACGCTCCAGCTGCTCGGCACCTCCGAGTTCCAGCCTGACTTCGTCGGCGAGCGGCTCGAACAGTGGACGTGGGTCGTCTACCCGTGGAACTTCCTGGAGGACATGATCGACCTCACCGAGGGCGCGATGGAGCGTGCCGACCGGGATACCTTCGACCGCGAGGACGTCCGCCACTACTTGGAGGAGTACCACAGCATCGGCCGCATCGAGATGGAGGTCGCCCAGCCCGGCCGCCTCGACGAGGTGCTCGACGAGATGGTCCGCCGCGACGTGGCCGCGTCCGCCGGCGACGACGCCTGGACGCTCGCCGAGTAACCCCCCCCGCGATGGCCGGAGACGACCCGGAATCGGACGCTGAGCCCGCGATCGACGCCCTCCTCGACGCCTACGCGCTCAAGGACGAGCGGCGCACGGGCTGGCAGCTCCGCGGCGTCGGCGACCCCGAGTCGGTGGCCGCGCACGCGTGGGGCGTCGCCTACCTCGTCTTGGCGCTCGGCGACCGATTCCGCGAGGATCTCCCCGGGCTCGACCTCGACCGCGCGCTCCGGCTCGCCGTGGTCCACGACGTCGCCGAGGCCGAGACGGGCGACGTCGCGACCCGGGCCGACTCGACCGCTGACTCGGCGGATCCCGCGGCCAAGGAGGCCGCCGAGCGCGAGGCGATGGCCGACCTCGCCGGACCGCTCCCCGACCGCGTCCGCGACGCGTGGGAGTCGTACGAGGCCCGCGACTCGCCGGAGGCGATACTGGCGAAGGAGTGCGACCTCCTCGACGTCTGCCTGCAGGCGGTGATCTACGAGCGCGGCGACCGGTACGACCCCGCCGACGGCGAGCCGGACGCGTTCCGCGAGTACGACGACCTCGACGAGTTCTTCGCGACGACAGAGCCCCGCCTGCGGACCGATACCGGCCGGGCGCTGTTCGCCCGGCTCCGGAATCGATACCGAACAGCTCGCGACGAGGGATAGCCCGACGGTCGCCCTCCGGGGGCGCCCGAGCTGTTCGACGTTCGTCGAACCTCTAAAACGACGACTGTAGCCCCTCTGACGGCGGATTAGCGCCGAGAATAGCAAGACCGTTAACGGACGAGTCCGTCTCGCGGAGTGAGCTTTCATCACGCATGTCCGAACACACTGACCTGGTCATCGTCGGCGGCGGTATCAGCGGGGCGTCGCTCTTATACGCGGTCGCGAAGTTCACCGACGTCGACGACGTCACGCTGGTCGAGAAGGAGCGGGAGATCGCGGCGGTGAACTCCCACCGCACGAACAACTCACAGACCCTCCACTTCGGGGACATCGAGACGAACTACACCTTAGAGAAGGCCGAAGAGGTCAAGGAGGGCGCGGAGCTGCTCGCCGGCTACCTCGAGGGGACCGACCCCGACCGCGAGATGCACAGCAAGCGGAGCAAGATGGTGCTCGGCGTCGGCGACGAGGAGGCCGAGAAGCTGGAGGAGCGCTACCACGAGAACGGGTTCGGCGACCTCTTCCCGAAGCTCCGCGAGATCGGCCGCGAGGAGATCGCGGAGCTGGAGCCGAAGGTCGTCGAGGGCCGCGACCCGGACACCCGGCTCACGGCGCTCCAGACCCCCGACGGCTACGTCGTCGACTACGGCGCGGTCGCGAAGTCGTTCGTCGAGGACGCCCGCGCAGAGGACGGCGTCTCCGTCCACCTCGGCACCGCGGTCGAGAGCGTCGACGAGGGCCGCGACGGGTTCGCCGTCGAGACCGGCGACGGCGACTTCGAGGCCGACGCGGTCGTCGTCGCCGCCGGCTCCCACAGCCTCCAGTTCGCCAAGGAGATGGGATACGGCGAGGACATGTCCCTGCTGCCGGTCGCGGGGAGCTTCTTCCTCGCCGACGACCTGTTGAACGGGAAGGTGTACACGCTCCAGATGAAGAAGCTCCCGTTCGCGGCGGTCCACGGCGACGCCGACGTCCACGACGACGGCGTCACTCGGTTCGGCCCGACGGCGAAGCTCGTCCCCGCGCTCGAGCGCGGCGAGCTCTCCACCGTGAGCGACTTCGCCGACGTGTTCGGCTTCTCGCCCGCGTCGGTCCTGAGCTACGTCGACATCCTCTCGGACCGCATCCTGTTCCCCTACGTCGTGCGCAACCTCGTGTACGACATCCCCGAGATCGGCAAGCGCGCGTTCCTGCCGGACGTTCAGAAGGTCGTGCCGAGCGTCGACGCCGACGACATCGAGCGCGCGAAGGGGTACGGCGGCGTGCGCCCCCAGATCGTCGACACGGAGAACAGAGAGCTCGACATGGGCGAGGCGAAGATCACCGGCGACGGCGTCCTGTTCAACATCACCCCCTCGCCCGGCGCCTCGACCGCGCTGAAGAACGCGATGACCGACGTGCAGACGGTCCTCGACTTCTTCGACGCCGACCACGAGTTCGACGAGGCGGCGTTCCGCGAGGCGACGATCGAGCACTTCCCGCGCGTCGACGACGAGGACGCAGAGGCCGACGACGCCGCGGAGGCCGAGGGCGACGACGCTCCCGAGGACGACGACGCCGACGACCGCGTCCCCGCCGAAGCCGACGACTGACGCGAGCACCGACGAGTTCCGCCCCGGACCCCCTCGTCGCTCCGGCTACGCGTGCTTCCGCTCCTCGACCTCCCGCTCGAACGCCTCCCTGAGCACGCGGATCGCCCGCCGCTTCGTCCCGTCGGGGACGAACACGAAGGGGATGGGCACGTCGAACGCGCGGTCGCCGTACAGCCCCCAGTCGCCGACCGACCGGGTCGTTCCACCGTAGGCGATGGGGATGTCCTCCAGCTCGTCGGGGTCGTACGCGGGCACGTACGAGCGGTCGATCCACACCTCGTGGACCGGGACGTCGAGCGCGTCGGCGAGGAGCCGCTCCAGCCGGTCGTCGCCCTCGGTGAGCCACGCCGTGAACTCGTCGAGACCGGCGCCGGCCTCACCCGTGAGGTCCCCGCCGATCCGGTCGGCGAGTGCGATCCGGTGTTTCCAACACGTGGCCGGGAAGCGCCGCCCGCGGAACCGGTCGTACATCGACGCGAGCGTCGAATCGGGGTGTTCGCGGGCGGCGGTCCGAAGGCGTTCGAGCACGGCGTTGTCGTCCAACTCCCGCGAGAGGACCCCGTCGACGGTCACCGGGCTCTCGCCGGTCACGCGCTCGTACTCGCCGAGCAGCTCCTGGAGGAGCCGGTTCGCGTAGACGGCCTTGTGATGCTGTGTGACCCACATGTACAGCGCGATCCGGCCCTCGAGGTAGTTACCGATCGTCGAGAGCGCCTTCTCGGTGAGCGCGAGCCCCTCCTCGGGGTGGGCCGTGTAGGCGTCGACCATCCGGTCGACATCGAAGCTCAACACGCCCGCGCCGGTCATGCGGTTGTCGCGGGTGATGTAGTCGAGCCGGTCGACGTCGATGGGGGAGTGCAGCAGCTGCGCGCCGACCCCGTACTGCCAGGGCGCGCCGCGCTCGTACGCGAGGCTGTAGCCGAGGACGTACGCGCACACCTCGACGGGGTCGACGTCGAACGAGCGCAGGGCGTCCCCGTACTCCTCGATTATGAGGACGCAGCCGAGCAGCTCGTGCGGGCTCGCCGACCGGAGCGGCGCGCCGCCGACGCCGGCCCGGTCGAAGGCGTCCACCAGCCCGGCGGCGTCGACTCGCTCGCGGAGGACGCCCTCGTCGAGGAACCCCTCCGAGAGGTGCGAGAAGGGCGGATGGCCGACGTCGTGGAGCAGGCAGGCGCACTCCAGCGTGCGTTGGATCTCCTCCAGCTCGTCGGTCGTCGCGCCCTGCGCGAAGTACGACTGCCTGCGGAGGTTCTCGAACACGGTGCGGCCGAGGTGGTAGACGCCGAGCGAGTGCTCGAACCGCGTGTGGTTCGCTCCGGGGTAGACGAGGTGCGTCGCCGAGAGCTGGCGGACGTACCGCAGCCGCTGGAACGGCCGGGTGTCGAGGACGCCGTCGACGAGCGCGTCCGGCAGCTCAACGTAGCCGTGCACCGGGTCCTTGATCTGCGTGGTCGACATCCGAGCGTCCGTGAAACGACCGCCCGGAACCTGCCTCTTTCGGTTCCGGGTCGAGCGCGTGCCCTGCCCGAGTCCGTTCTTATAAATACCGAGCGCGCCGACCCGCGGGCATGGCACGGGACGCCGCCGACGGACCGCGGACCGCCGGCGATAGCACGGGCGACGCCGGGAACGGAGCGGCCGACGCCGACGGCGCTCCCGGAACCGGATCGCCGATCGTCGACCGGTGGGTCGCGCTCGACCGGGGGTGGCAGGCGCTCGCGCTCGGGCTGGGGATCGTCGCCGCTCACGTCGCGGGACAGGCCGCGGGCGTCTTCTGATGCGCGTCGTCGACGCCGCTCGGCCGTTCGTCCCCGGTCTCGCGCTGCTGGCCGCCGGAGCGCTCCTCGCGCACCTCATCGCCGGCGCGGTCGACGGGCTCCAGCCGCTCGTCGTCGCGGTCGCGCTCGGCGCGCTCATCGGCAACGCGGTCGGGACGCCCGACCTCGCGAAACCGGGCGTCGGCGTCGACAAGCTGTTCTTGGAGACCGGGATCGTCCTGCTCGGCGCCGCGGTCGTCGTCGAGGAGTTCCTCGCCGCGGGACCGACCGTGCTCGGCCTGGTCGTCGTCGCGGTCGGCGGCGGGCTCCTCCTCGCCGAGCTGATCGCACGCGTGCTCTTCCGACTCGACGGGACCACGCCCTCGCTGCTGGCGGCGGGCGCGAGCATCTGCGGGGTCTCCGCGGTCGTCGCGATCGGGCGCGTGCTCGACGCGCGCGGCACCGCCATCACGTTCGCGGCGGCGACCGTGCTCCTCTTCGACGCCGTCACGCTCGTCGCGTTCCCGATCGCCGGCGAGTGGCTCGGGCTCACCGGCCGCCAGTTCGGCGTCTGGGCCGGCGTGAGCATGTTCTCGACCGGCCCCGTCGCGGCTGCGGGGTTCGCCCACTCGCCGGAGGCGGGCCAGTGGGCGACCGTGACGAAGCTCGCGCGCAACTCCCTGTTGGGGGGCGTCGCCGTCGCCTACTCGCTGGCGTACACGGCGCGGTCGGCGACCGACCCGGGCGTCCGACGGCTGTGGGCGGAGTTCCCGAAGTTCCTCCTCGGCTTCCTCGCGGTCGCCGCGATCGCGAACAGCGGGCTCCTCTCGCCGGCCGTGCTGGAGTCGATCGGGCGCGTGTCGGACGCGCTGTTCACGCTGGCGTTCGTCGGCCTCGGGCTCTCGATCCGGCTCCGCGAGATGCGCGAGGTCGGCGGCGCCGCCGTCGGCGCCGTCCTCGTCCACCTGCTCGTCGTGAGCGCGCTCGCGCTGGCGGCGGTGCGGTGGCTGCTTTGAGCTTCGTCTCGGGCGTTCTCAGCGAGCAGACGGTCTCTAAGTGGTGAACGCCTATTTAATATCTCAGCGCCCCTATATAAGGGAGTCAACCGAGGCGACCGCTCCGAGACCC
Organism: Halorubrum sp. Ea8; assembly: GCF_002252925.1. Lineage (NCBI taxonomy): Archaea > Methanobacteriati > Methanobacteriota > Halobacteria > Halobacteriales > Haloferacaceae > Halorubrum > Halorubrum sp. Ea8. Next base: position 13,059 of record NZ_NHPF01000157.1, on the reverse strand, counting down.
GTTCCGGCGGCGTACCGCACCGTTCGGTTCGACGACCGAGTTGAGTAATATGACAACATTCGAGTACGAGATCGAGATCGCAGCGCCCGTCGAACGCGTCTTCGCGTTCAACAGCGCCCCCGAGAACTGGCCGCGAACGATGGCCGGCCTGCGCGATTTCGAGGTGCTGAGCGAGACCGAGACCGGCGCTGAGATGCGCACGACGTACAAGCTGCTCGGGATCGCGACGGAGATGGAGATGGAGCTAACCGTCGTCGAGCCGAACGCGGAGATCGCGGTCGCGATCGACAGCGACGGGATGCGCGGCGAAACGCGCAACCGCTACGTCGCGAGCGGCGACGGGACCCGGATCCTCCATCGGACGGAGTACGAGATGGGCGACTCGCTGCGTGACCGCCTCTTGGAGCCGGTCGCGAGGCGGTACAACGAACGCCAGCTCAGGGCCCACCTGGAGAACACGCGGGACCTCATCGAGGCCGAGATTGAGTCCGAGATCGAAGCGGAGACGGCGACGCCGGCCTGAGTCGGTTCGCTCTCGGCGACGCCCCCGTCGACCGCGTTCACTTCCTATAAGTAGCGAGCGGCCGGACTCCGGGTATGAGCACCATCGGGTTCATCGGCGGCAGCGGCATCTACGAGGCGCTGCCCCTGAACGACGTGCGCGAGGTGGAGTACGACACCCCCTACGGCGAGCCGAGCGACGCGATCACGATCGGCGAGTTCGCCGACACGGGCACGGAGGTCGCCTTCCTCCCCCGGCACGGCTCCGAGCACGGCGTCTCGCCCACAGACCTCCCGTACCGCGCGAACATGTACGCGCTGAAGCAGGCCGGCGTCACCCACGTCTTTGCGTCGAACGCGGTGGGGAGCCTCAAGGAGGAGCTGGAGCCCGGCACCCTCGTCGTCCCCGACCAGATCTACGACCGGACCAAGCGCCGCGACCTCTCCTTCTACGGCGACGGCGTCGTCGTCCACCAGCCGTTCGCGGACCCGTACAGCCCGGAGCTGGTCGACCACCTCACCGCGGCCGCCGAGTCCGCCGCGCCCGCCGGCACCGACGTCGTGAAGGGCGGCACCTACGTCTGCATTGAGGGCCCGCAGTACTCCACGCGCGCGGAGTCGGAGTTCTACAAGTCGCAGGGATGGGATCTCGTCGGCATGACGGCGATCCCGGAGGCGAAACTCGCCCGCGAGGCCGAGATCGCCTACGCGACGATCGCCGGCGTCACCGACTACGACGTCTGGAAGGAGGACAGCGAGGTGACGCTCGAAGAGGTCCTCGAGAACGCCGAGCAGAACCAGGAGGCGATCAAGGCCGCCGTCGAGGAGGCCGTTCGGACGCTCCCGGACGACCTGGAGTGCGACGCTCACACCTCCCTCGAAGGCACCGTCAACACGCCGACCGAGGCGATCCCCGAGGAAACGCAGGAGCGCGTCGAGCCGCTGCTCGGCGACTACTTATAAATCGCTAACTCCGGATCGACGGAGAACACCGCTAAAGCCCCAGTCGCGAGGGGGACGCACGCTCCCTGCGGTCCTTACGTCGCCTGCGTCCACCTCGCGACTTGCCCCTTTGAATCCCGCCCCGCAACTGCAGCCTCACGCCTCCCCAGCCTCGTCGCTGGCACCCTCCGCTTCGCTTCGGGAGCCAGCGACTCCCTCGCGCGTGCTGACTCGCGCCCAAGGGGCGCTCGCAGGCACGCGCCACCGCTTCATCTGATTATAAATGATCACCACAGAATCCAGAATCGGCACCGCTCTCGAAAACGTACTAGTCCGCGATCGCTTCCGACTCCCCGGTCATCGCCGCGGGGTCTTTCACCCACAGGTCGCCGAACAGGTCGTCCTGCTGGAGGCGGACCGACCCGCGGTGGGCCATGAACAGCAGCGCGAGGTACGTCATGAAGGGGCGTCCGCCCGCGCTCTCGATCTCCCCGAACAGCACCTCCGTGCGCCCGCGGTCGAAGTGGGTCCGGAGGGCGTTGTCGATCTCCACTATCACCTCCTCGATATCCTCGTCGTGGGTGCGGTCGGTCGCCTCGCCCGCGGTCGGCTCCCCGTCGCGCCGGAACTCGTCGCCCGTGTGGTAGTCGAGCGTCTGCGTGCCGCGGTCGTACCCGTGCGGCGACTCAGAGGTGTCGTACTCGCGGGAGTCCTTCCACCACGATCCGCGCTCGGCCTCGCGGAGCTCCCGGACCAGTTCGTCGAGCGTCTCCGGCGATCCCCGGGTGCTCTTCCGGTCGAGGCGTCGGTCCATCTCCGCCTCCAGCTCGCTGACCGGATCGAAGTCGTCGGCGGCGGGGTCCGGCGCGCCGCCCTCCATCGCGACCTCCCACGGCTCCGGCTCGGGCTCCTCGTCCTCGTCGTCGTCGGCCAGCATGCCGTCGCTCTTCATCCGCAACAGGACGCTGGCGTAGAACAGCGCCCGCCCCGTCGTCCGGAGGTCCGTCTCGTCGAGCCGCTCTAAGAAGGCGTCCGTCACCTGCACGATGTCGATGTCCCACGGCTCGATCTCGCCCTCCTCGGCGAGCTGGACGAGGAGCTCGACGGGCTCGACTTTCCCGTCCTCGCCGGGGTCCCCGGACTCCCCGCCGTCCGCCTCGTCGCCGGCGGCACCGTCCCTCGACTCGCCGTCGCCCGTCGCGGCCCCGTCTCCTCCGGGCGTCTCCGGCATCGCTCCGTCTCGCGCCGAGCCGTCCCGCTCGCTCGTCAGGTCCAGGTCCGGGACGTGGTCGCCGGATCCGCCGCCCGCGCCCGCCGACTCCGGCGGCTCAGTCATCCGCGGTCACCTCCCCGTCGCCGTCGCGATCGTCGCCGAACTGCATCCCGGTGACCGCAGAGAGGTTGTCGCCCTGCATCGTGACGCCGATGGCGCGGTCGGAGCGCTCCAACAGCGCCGAGCGGTGGCCGACCACGACGAACTGCGCGTCCGCGGCCAGCTCCTCGATCATCTCGCCGACGCGCTCGGCGTTGACCGCGTCGAGGAACGCGTCGATCTCGTCGAGCGCGTAGAACGGCGCCGGGTTGTGCCGCTGAATGGCGAAGATGAACGAGAGGGCGGTCAGCGACTTCTCGCCGCCGCTCATCGCGTCGAGCCGCTGGACCGGCTTGTCCGCGGGCTGCGCCTTCATCGTCAGCCCCTCCTCGAAGGGGTCTTCGGGGTTCTCCAAGAGGAGCTCGCCGCTGCCGGCCGAGAGGCGCGCGAAGATCTCCTCGAAGTGGTCGTTGATCGACTCGAACGTCTGCATGAACGTCTCCTTCTTCGCCGCCTCGTACCCCTCGATGCGCTCCTCGATCGCGTCGCGCTCCTCGACGAGCACGTCCCGGCGCTCCTGGAGCTGGTCGAGCGCCTCCTGCACCTCGTCGTACTCGTCGATCGCGAGCATGTTGACGGGCTCTAACGCCTCCATCTCGGCCTCCAGCTCCTCGATCCGCGACTCGACCTCGCCGAGGTCGGGGATCTCGCCGGCGTCGTACTCGCCGACCTGCGACTCCAGCTCGTCGATCTCCCACTCCAGTCGGTCCCGGCGGTCCGTCAGATCGTCCAGGTCGGACTCCGCCTCCGAGACGAGCGCGCGCTGTTCGTCTCGCTCGCGGGTCGCCGCCTTGATCTCCTCGCGGAGGTCCTCGCGGTCGGCCTTCAGCTCCGTGAGCTCCGATTCGAGGTCGGCGATCGCCTCCTTCTTCTCCGCGAGGTCGGCCTCCCGCTCCTCGATCGCGGCCTCGTGCTCGGCGACCCGCTCTTCGGCCTCGGCCTTCCGATTCTGTGCCTCCTCGACGGTGTCGTGGAGCTCGTCGACGGCGTCCTCGGCGTACCCCTTCTCCAGCTCCAGCTCGTTCTGCCGCCCGTCGAGCGAGCTCATCCGGTCCTCCAGGTCGGATATCTCGGCGCGGATCTCGTCGGCGCGCTCGGAGAGCTCCGGGATCTTCGAGTCGGCGAGCTCCGCCTCGATCTCCTCGATCTCGGACGCTAACTCCGCTATCTCCGTATCGAGCTCGTCGAGCTCCGCGTCGAGCTCGCTCATCTCCGCGTCGACCGACTCGCGTTCGGCCTCCAGCTCCTCGAGCTCGGTCTCCACCTCGTCGATGCGCTCCTCGGCGTCCGCCAGCTCGTCCTCGGCGCGCTCGACGTCGGCCTCAAGCGACCGGACGCGCTCGGCGGCGTCGGCCTTCCGGTCGCGCGCGTCGTCGACGTCGCCCTCGAGGTCGTCGATCTCCGACTGCAGCGACTGCCGCTCGTCCTCCAGCTCCGCTATCTCCGTCGCGAGCCGTTCGAGCTTCCCGCCGCCGGACTTCGTGAACGCGTACCGCGAGCCGCCGCCGGAGCCGCCCGTCATCGCGCCGGACTTCTCGACGAGGTCGCCGTCGAGCGTGACCATCCGGTAGTCGCCCATCAGCTCGCGGGCGGTGGCCATGTCCTCCACGACGAGCGTCGAGCCGAGCACGTACGAGAAGATCGAGGCGTACCTGCCGTCGTAGTCGACGAGGTTCCGCGCGAAGTCGACGACGCCCGGCAGCGAGGGCTTCCGCGGGAGGCTCCGGTCGTCCATCTCCGTGATGGGGAGGAACGTCGCCCGGCCCGCGTTCCGCCGCTTGAGGTAGTCGATACACGTCGACCCGACGCCGTCGTCGTCGACGACGACGTTCGCGAGCCGCCCCCCGGCGGCCGTCTCGCACGCCTCCGCGTACTCGGCCTCGACCGAGCCAAGCTCGCCGACCGCGCCGTGGACCCCGTCGATGCCGCCGTTCTTCACTTCGGTCACCGCCCGCGGCCACGAGGTATCGCCGCGCTCGTCGGCGGCCGCCTCCAGCTTCGCGTACTCGTTCTGCTTCTCCCGGAGGTCCGCTTCGACCGCCTCCAGGTCCTCGCTCCGTTCGGCCTTCTCCGAGAAGAGGTCCGCGACGACCTCCTCGATCTTCTCCTCGTTCTTCTCGGCCTTGTCGAGCTCGCTGCGGAGTTCGGATATCCGCGCCTTGTGCTCCGGTATCGACTCGCGGGCCTCCTCCAGGTCGGTCCGCGCCTCGCTCACCGCGTTCGAGCGCCGGCGCGCCTCGTCGAGCAGGCGGTCCTTCTCGCGCTGCGTCTCGTTTCTCGCCTCGCGAAGCGACTCGATCTCCTCTTTCTTGTCGGCGAGCTCGGCTTTGAGTTCGTCGAACTCGGTGTCGGCGCCCTCTATCTCGGCCTCGACGTCGGCGAGATCGGACCGCTTCGTCGCGATCTCGGACTTGACCGAGGCCTTCTCGACTTTCGCCTCGCGGATCTCGCCTTCGAGGTCCGCTATCGTCTCCTCCTTCCGGTCGATCTGGACGAAGGCGTCGCGCCGCTCCGTCTCGGCCTCCGCGGCGCGCTCCTCGGCCGCCTCGATCTTGTCATCGAGCCGGGAGATCTCGCCTTTGACCTCCTCGATCTCCGAGCGGATCCGGATCTGCTCGTCCTCGCCTTTCGTCTCGATCTCGTGGTTGAGGTCGGCCAGGTCCTCCTCGAGGCGGGTGAGCTTCCCCTGTCTCGCGTCGAGCTCCGCGCGGAGCTCTTCGAGCTCGGCCTCCGCGTCGTCGATGTCGTCCTCGACGTCGCCGAGGGCCTCCCGCTTCTCCTCCAGCTCGGAGGCCTTGAGGAAGCCGCGGTACTCCTCCAGCTCGTCCCGATACTCCTGATACTGGAGGGCGGTCTCGCGCTCGTCGGACAGCCGGTCGAGCCGGTCCTGCTTCTCGCCGATGCGGAGGTCCGCCTCGCCGATCCGGTCTTCGACCGTGTCCAGCTCCTCGTAGGCGGCCTCCTTCTTCTCGTCGAACTCGGCGACGCCCGCGATCTCGTCGACGATCCCCCGCCGCTGGTAGGGGGTCATGTTGATGATCTCGGTGACGTCGCCCTGCATCACGACGTTGTACCCCTCGGGCGTCACGCCGGCGGCCGCGAGCAGGTCCTGCACGTCGGAGAGGTTCACCGAGCGTCCGTTGAGGTAGTAGTACGAGTAGTAGTTGTCCTCGGTCTCCTTGACGCGGCGCTTGATCGTGATCTCGGAGACGTCGCCCACGTTCTCCGTGCCGGCCGCGGAGACGACCTGCGACCGGTCTAAGGCCCCGTCCTCGTTCGAGAGCACGACGGTCACCGACGCCTCGTTCGGGCCCCCGGTCCCGTCGCCGTCGTCGTGACCGGGGTTGTAGATCAGGTCGGTGAGCTTCTTCGCTCTGATCCCGCGGGTGCGCGCCAATCCGAGCGCGAAGAGGACTCCGTCGATGATGTTCGACTTCCCGGAGCCGTTCGGTCCCGTGACGACCGTGAAATCGTCGTAAAAGGGGATCCTCGTCGTCCGCCCGAAGCTCTTGAATCCGTCCAAAACGACTTCCGTAATGTGCATGTGACGCGGGAGTGCGAGGTCGGATTACGCGACGATGATGTCGCTGTCCGACTCCTCGTCGTCGCTCTCTCCCTCCGCCCCGCCGGCCTCGGCGTCCGGCGTCGTCGCCTCCTGCTCGGGGACGACCATGTCGTCGTCGCCCTCGCCGCCGGTCGACGCGCTCCCGTCGTCGGTCCGCTCGACGACCTCGACGTGGTCGTCGGAGTGGGTCCGCGTCTCGCCGCCGGCGGACTCTGTCGATTCCTCGGCCGGTTCGGCCGTCTCCCGCGCCTCCTCGGTCGCGGCGTCCGCCCGTACGGACACCTCTTGGGCGTCCTCGAGCTGTCGGACGCGTTCCTTCATTTCGACCAGCTCCTCGGTGAGCCCGTTGACCGCCGCTTGCAGCTCCGCGACCTGTCGTTCGAGGTCCTCGACGCGGTTACTCATATACACACGTATGCCCACGCGGGCCGTATAAATCTGCGTCAGACACACGTGTGACCATGTGACATGATTTTCGCCGACCGCGGCGGCTCGGCGCGCTCGTTTCCGGGGGCTGAAACGTCTCGCGGCTACCGTCCGATATCGGGGGGAAGATACTTGTAGTACGGTCGATATGGCGTCCGTATGAGTAAGATCACCTTCCGGGCCGACGACGACCTCGTCGAGCGGCTGGAAGCGTGTGACGCCTCCAAGAGCGAGGTGATGCGGGAGGCCCTCCGCACCCACCTCGACGACGCCGAGGAGGCGACTGCTCCCGACGCGGGTCCGACGGCCGAGGAGACGGTCGGCGCCGCGCTGGCAGACCGCGTCGACGACCTCATCGCGGAGCGGCTCGACGCCGCGTTGGACGACCGCCTCGGCGGACGGCGCGCTCCGTCCGACGCGACGTATGCGTCGGGGAACCCGGCCGAGGTCAACGTGAACGTCTCTCTCGACGCCCCTGACGCCGACGCCGCCGACACGCGTGTGACACGTGAGACGTCGGCGGACGCTGAGACGGAGACGCGTAAGACGCCGGCGAGCGCGAACGCTGGCGAAAACGCCTGCGGCGGCTGCGGAGAGAACGTCCCTGAAGAACACGTGTACTGTCCGAACTGCGGAGAAAAGCAGTCTCACCGGGCGTTCTGCGAGTGCGGCGACGAGCTGCGGACCGACTGGGCGTTCTGCCCCGGCTGCGGTCGGCGGACCCCCGCCGCAGACGTGTTAAATGATAGGTAACGCCTGACTCAGGCCGCCAGTCGGCCGAATTCGTCTCTTCGGGTGGTTGTCTTACACTCGGCGATAGCTTTATATTGGTAGACTCGGTGAATTGAACTGCGTAAGACGGTCGTCTTACAGCGGCCGTCCGCGGCGGGGATGATCCCGTCGACGGGCGATTCGTCGCTGTAAGACACACGCGTCGCGTGCTCGCCGTCTTACCGGGGGAATACCAATGGAGCGTGTGACACTACGAATCCCGAAACAGCAGATAGACGAGGTCGAACAGATGGTCGAAACGGGCGAGTTCCCGAACCGGAGCGAGGCGATCCGGTCGGCCGTTCGCGACATGTTGAACGAACAGGACGGCGAGCGCGACGAGCGCGGCCGCAACCGCAACTGGGCGAAGGTGTGAACTGATGCAAGATCTCGTTCAGGACGCCCTCGACAACGCGGAAGCGGAGAAGCGCGACATGGACTCCGTCGATATGGACGACGACGAGTTCGGGGACCCCCGGATCGTCATCGTCGGTGCCGGCGGCGCCGGAAACAACACGATCAACCGGCTGTACAACATCGGCGTGGACGGCGCCGACACCGTCGCGATCAACACGGACAAACAGCACCTCAAGATGGTCGAGGCCGACACCAAGATCCTCGTGGGCAAGTCGCTCACGCAGGGGCTCGGCGCCGGCGGCGACCCCAAGATGGGCGAGCGCGCCACCGAGATGGCCCAGGGGACGATCAAGGAGGTGCTCGGCGACGCCGACCTCGTCTTCGTCACGGCCGGAATGGGCGGCGGCACCGGCACCGGCGCGGCGCCGGTCGTCTCGAAGATCGCCAAAGAGCAGGGCGCCATCGTCGTCGGAATGGTCTCGACGCCGTTCAACGTCGAGCGCGCCCGCACCGTGAAGGCCGAGGAGGGCTTAGAGACCCTCCGCAACGAGGCCGACTCGATCATCGTCCTCGACAACAACCGGCTGCTCGACTACGTGCCGAACCTGCCGATCGGGAAGGCGTTCTCCGTGATGGACCAGATCATCGCGGAGACGGTGAAGGGGATCTCCGAGACGATCACCCAGCCGAGCCTCATCAACCTGGACTACGCCGACATGTCCACCATCATGAACCAGGGCGGCGTGGCCGTCATGCTCGTCGGCGAGACCCAGGACAAGAACAAGACCCAGGAAGTGGTCAACGACGCGATGAACCACCCGCTCCTGGACGTCGACTACCGCGGCGCCTCCGGCGGGCTCGTCCACATCACGGGCGGTCCGGACCTCACGCTGAAGGAGGCCGAGGGGATCGCGAACAACATCACCGAGCGGCTGGAGGCGAACGCCAACGTGATCTGGGGCGCCCGAATTCAGGACGAGTACAAGGGGAAGGTCCGCGTCATGGCGATCATGACGGGCGTCCAGAGCGCGCAGGTGCTCGGCCCGTCGACCCAGAAGCAGGCCGACAAGTCCCGCGCCGCGGCCGGAGCCGAGGACCTCGGCGACTCGCGCTCGCGCGCCGCCGAGGCGAACGGCACGGCCGGCGCGACGGCCTCCGGCGGCGCCGACCGGGGCTGGGAGTCCGACGGCGGCACCGAGCAGACCGAGCGGAACAACGGCCTCGACGTCATCCGCTAGGCGTCGCTGACGGACCGCCGCCGTCGCAGTCGTTCGCTTTCCGATCGACCGTCTCTCTTTCGCGCCGTCGACGCCGATCCGCTCGCTTACCTCCGGGTCTGACCCGTCGGACGGCGCGAGGACTTAACATCGCACAGTGCGTGGGGATCCACGTGTTACGCCACCAGCCGAGCCGAAGCCCGTGGCCTCGCTCGGGCGTCGCCCGCGACCGGACCGGGTCCGCGACCCGATGACCGACGCCGCGCTCTACTTCACGGCCCCGGAGACCGTCGAGGTGCGCGAGGCGACGGTCGGACCGCCGGCGGACGACGAGCTGCTCGTCGAGACCCGCGCGTCGGCGATCAGCGCCGGGACGGAGCTGCTCGTGTACCGCGACCAGACGCCGGCGGATCTCCCGGCGGACGAGGCGCTCGACGCGCTCGACGGCGACCTCTCGTACCCGCTCCGGTACGGCTACGCCGCGAGCGGCGTCGTCCGCGAGGTCGGCGCCGAGGTCGACTCGGAGTGGGTCGGCCGGTCGGTGTTCGCGTTCGTCCCCCACCAGACGCGCTTCCGCGCGACCCCCGACTCGGTCGTCGCGCTCCCGCCGGAGACGACGCCGGCCGCCGGCTCGCTCCTCCCTTCCGTGGAGACCGCGACGAACATCGTCCTCGACGCCGCCCCCCGTCTCGGAGAGCGGGTCGTGGTGTTCGGCGCCGGGGTGATCGGACTCTGCGTCGTCCGCCTGCTGGCCGACTTTCCGCTGGAGTCGCTCGTCGTGGTCGACCCGATCGAGCGCCGCCGAACGCTCGCCGCTGCGTTCGGCGCCGACCGGACGACGACGCCGGCCGAACTCGGCGCCGTCGACCTCGCCGGGGACTCCGCCATCGGGGGCGCGGACCTCGCGGTCGAGCTGTCCGGCCAGCCGAGCGCGCTCGACGACGCGATCGGGGTCGTCGGCTACGACGCGCGGATCGTCGTCGGCTCGTGGTACGGGACCAAGCGCGAGCCGATCGACCTCGGCGGGCGGTTCCACCGGGACCGCATCGACATCGTCTCCAGTCAGGTGTCGACGATCAGCCCGGAGCTGCGCGGGCGGTGGGACCGCGACCGCCGCATGGAGGCGGCGCTCGACCGGATCGACGCGATCCCCGCCGCCGAGCTCATCACCCACCGGATCCCCTTCGAGCGCGCGCCGGAAGCGTACGAACTGCTCGACTCGGAACCCGACGCGGCGGTCCAAGTCATCCTGGAGTACTCGTGACCGTCTGCTTTCTCACCGGCGAGACGGGAGTCGACCGCTGACGGCGAGGTAGTCGCGCGCGAACACCGCCAGCGACGGCGCGAGGACGATTGGCGCGAGGGTCCGAACGACGTCGGTCGGCACCGGCGGGACGAGCGCGACCGTCACGAAGACCATCTGGACGCCCGCGAGGTACTTGCCGAGGTCGCTGTCGGGCAGGTCGCCGACGGGGAGCCCGCGGACGCGCCGCAGCCACACGGCCCCGCGGAAGACGTAGCGCGCGGCGGAGATCGAGAGGTACCAGATCGGGAGTAGCTCCCACAACACCGCCACGAGCGGCGCGGCGACGAATCCGAAGGTGTCGAACGCCATGTCGAGCCGGCGGCCGACCTCGGTCTCCCGCCCGACCGTTCGAGCGACGCTCCCGTCGAGGTTGTCGAGGGCGACGCCGGTCCCGTAACACAGCGCCGGCACCCACGCGAGCGCCGTCTCCGGCGGCGCGACGACGAATCCGGCGACGACCGCGTACAGCGCCCCGCGAACGAGCGTGACCGCGTTCGCCAGTCCGAACAGCTGTCGCCAGAAGCCGCCGGTCAGCCCCTCCGGATCGAGCCCGTACCCGACGTACCAGAGCTGTCCGGCCCAACAGAGGCCGGCGACGACGGCGGGCGAGAGTCCCCAGCGGCCCATCGCGTCCGCGGGGAACAGCCGCAGGAGGAGCGCGGCGAGCGTGAGTGCGGCGAGGAGCGGGAGCCCGAAACCGATCCCGACGCGAACGGAGCGTCGACGGCGGATCTCGGCCATCTACACGCCACCTCCGGTCGCGACCGGGCCCGCGAGGGGTCCGCCGCCCGGGGATACGTTTACGCGCCGAACGGTCGCGTTTACGCCCGCGTCGACGGCCGAGCCGTCGGGGAGCGCGTCGCTGATCGCGACGGCGTGCTCGCGTCGCCGTCGGCGCTCGCGGTCCGCCACGGCTACCGGCGCAGCAGGGCGACCAGAACGAGTATCAACACGACCTGCGCGACCTTGTCGACGCCGCCGAGCGTCCCGACGTCGGCCGGGAACGACTTCGTCCCGCCCGCGAAGTTGATGACGTACCATAAGACGATCTGGACGAGGGTGAAAGCGATCCCGACCGCGTACACCGTCCGTCGGCGGTAGTCGATCGCGAGGAGGGTGACGCCACCGACGAAGCCGAGCCCCGCGAGGACGAAGCTGATACCCATCGGCGAGGGGAACATCCTGACGCCGAGAAAGAGGTGGACGGCGGCGGAGACCAGCGCCGCGACGATACCCACCCAGTGGAGGCCGTTCAGCGAGCCGATGTCGACCGCGGGCCGCTGCGACTTGGTTGTTGCCATATTACACACATGGACTTCTGTCACATAGAAATACCGCCCGAGCGGACGAGGGCGATCGACTCCGGCGCCCTACCGCTCGAAGTCGGGGTCGCGCAGGGCGTCGATCCGCGCGAGCTCGTCGGCGGTCAGCCGCTCGCTCCCGGCGGCCAGGTTCGAGACGACGTGCGATTCCGTGGTGCTGGACGGAATCGGGACGACCCCTCGCGAGGCGTTCCACGCGACGACGACCGCGGCCGGCGAGAGACCCCGATCCGTGCCGATCGCGTCCAGCACGGGTTCGTCGAGGAGGCCGGGCGCCGACAGCGGCGAGTGCGCGACCACCCGAATTCCGCGCTCGTGACAGCAGTCGACGAGACCGGTCCGAGGGCGGTAGGGGTGTCGCTCCACCTGCACCAAGGCCGGGTCGACGTCGCCGGTCTCCAGCACCGTCTCCAGCTGCGCCCGCGAGACGTTACAGACCCCGAGCGTCCGGGCCCATCCCCTCTCGTAAACGGCCTCCAGGTTCTCCCACGCGGTCGCCAGCGACACGTCGTCGGTCGCGAGCTCGCCGTCCGCGTCCTCGGGAAAGGCGAGCGCCTCCTGTCGCTCGACCGGCTCCTCGGCGAGCCGGCTCAGCTCCCCCCGGTGTTCGAGCGCCGATGGCCAGTGGAGCGCGTAGCAGTCGAATGCGTCGATCCCGAGCTCCTCGCGGCTGCCCGCGCAGGCGGCGAGCAGGCGCTCCCGGCGGTGGTTGGTGCGCCACGCTTTCCCGAGCAGGAACACCCGCTCCCGGTCGGGCGCGCCCGGCGCGGCGAGCAGCTCCCCGATCCGGTGTTCGTTGCCGTACAGCTCGGCGGAGTCGAGGAGGCGGTAGCCGGCGTCGAGCGCGGTCGCGATCGAGTCGGCGCGCTCGACGTACTCCCCGTCGCGGTAGCGCGAGCAGCCGAAGCCGACCGGCGGGAGGCGGATCGCGGCGGCGCCCGGCGTCCCCTCGACCCCGGTGCCCGTATTACACCCGTCCGACGCCGGCCTGACGACCGGCGCCGGCGGCGGGTCGGCGGTCGCCCCGCAGTCGTCGACGGCGACCGGTCCGTCCCCCTCGGCGGCCGCCTCGATCGCGTTGCAGACGGCGACGACGTGGGCGCCCCGACGCCCGCCCGCCCGCGAGGGCGACCCCGCCTCGACCGTCGCGGCGAGGCGCTCGACGGCGTCGACGTACTCGTAGGGCTTCGCCGGAGACGTCGGCGGCGCGCTCACGTACTCCCGCCCGACGCGACCGAACCGGACGGCGTCTCGGTCGCCGTCCATCGCGCCCGTCCCCG
>NZ_NHPF01000155.1:0-59190 GCF_002252925.1 Halorubrum sp. Ea8 | reverse complement strand
GGGCCAGTCGGTCGTGATCGGGACCGTGATCCTGTTCGGGTTCCTGATCTTAGCGCTCTCGCTGTATCAGGTGCAGGTGGTCCCGCAGCAGAACGGACAGGTGGAGTTCCAGCACTTCGAGGAGGTTCGGAACGACCTCGTCGAGCTGAGGGCGGGGATCGTTCGGGCCGGGAGCACTGACCGGGCGCAATATGAGACTATCCGGCTAGGAACACAGTACCCCACCCGGATATTCGCGATCAACCCACCCGATCCGAGCGGAACTATCCGAACCAGTGATAGCTATAATATCTCCGTCACCAACGGAACAGAATCGGTGAATGTCACGACTCGATTTATAAAATATCAGCCAGGCTACAACCGAATACAGCCCTCGCCGACTTGGTACGATGCTTCCGTGCTTTATATTGATGAGCGCGGAAACGGTGGCGGATTCGCGGTGATAGAAGACCAGAGCCTCGTGGGAACGGACGGAACGGTGCGAATAACCGCCCTGCAAAATGAATTTCAACAGTCCGGTCTCGGGCGGGTGACAATTGAGCTGTACCCGACGGAGAACGACACGAAATCGCTTCCTACGGGTGATCTGACAATCGGCGTCCCCACTCGCCTGACTGGAGAGGAATACTGGGATGATACGGAGATCCCAGCGGCCTCGTACGGTGGGGTCGTTAACGACAGCTACGACGATGGAGTTCACAAACTGACAATCGAGACGAAGAGGAAGGATCTCGAACTGAACACCGTTGGGATCCAAAAGGCACCAGAAGGCACTAATCCCGTTTCGACTGTATCGGCTACGGCACCAAGTGAACCTGAAGGGCCACCAACATCGGATGAGCCGTCCTTAGGCGAATTTACCGTATCCGTTAGCAAATCGACCGGTAATGATAAAATCCAAGAGGCCACTGCCGACGGAACGACGGTGAACCCTGATCCAAACTATGAGATACGTCTTGAACTGAGACAGGGCGGAGATAGCAAACAAAACGAGATTCAAATGACGGATCCGTTCTCCGTCAGTACCGACAGCCCTTCAGGGAACCCAAAACAGCTAGACGTCACAGTCGATCTGTTAGATGGCAACGGGAACGTGGTGCAGAGTTGTGAAAGCAACGAGCAGCTCTCCACGTCAAACTCGCTAAACACCGAGCAGGGTGACTTTACTTGCTCGTAAGCGGCTACACTCTAAGCCTCACTTCGCAGATAGCAACTCATATTTTCACTCACACTGTTAAGTTCCACAATCGACGTAAACACCCATCGACAAAGCCAAATGCCGGCCCAATGAACGACCGTGTATGACCGAAGTCGGCATCGACGCCGTCGAGATCTGGACCGGAAAGCTCAAGCTCGACTTGCCCGGCACGTTCGCGCCGCAGAAGGGCGACGACCCGGAGAAGTACACGAAGGGGCTCGGGCTCAACAACTCCTCGTTCCCGGACGTCTACGAGGACATCGTCACGATGGGCGCGAACGCCGCGAAGGGGCTGATGGACCGCAAGGGACTAGAGCCCGAAGACGTCGGCCGGATCGACGTCGCCACGGAGTCGGCGTTCGACCACTCGAAGCCGGTGTCGACGTACATCGCGGGCTGTCTGGAGCAGGTGTACGACGGCGACTTCACCCACGCCAACAAGGGCGAGCGTAAGTTCGCCTGTCTGGCGGGGACGCAGGCGATAGACGACGCGTACAACTGGATCCGCGCCGGGCGGAACCGCAATCGGCCCGCACTCGTCATCACGACGGACACCGCGCTGTACGCCCGGGGCGACCCCGGCGAGGCGACGCAGGGGGCCGGCGCCGTCGCGATGCTGATCGACGAGGACCCCTCGATCGTCGCGCTCTCGACCGACCAGGGGTACGGCTCGAAAGACGAGACGGACTTCCTGAAGCCGAACCAGCAGTTCCCCAGCGTCGACGGGAAACGCTCCGTGCAGGTGTATCTCGCCCGGATGCGGGAGGCGCTCGAAGACTACGAGTCCGTCACCGACGACATCGAGCTCGACGACTTCGCGTACGCCCCGTTCCACACGCCGTTCCCGGGCATGGTCCGGAAGGCGGCCCTGCTCGCGTACCGGCACGTCATCCGCGACACCGAGTACGAGGACGAGCTCGCCGCGGAGATCGGCCGCCAACCCCGCGAGGACGACTTCGCGGACCGCGAGGCGTACGAGGGGGCCATCAGGGACTACATGGACGACCTGAAGACGACGGAGCAGTACCAGACGTGGTACGACACCGTCGTGGAGCCCACGCTGGGCCTCTCTCGGGAGGTCGGGAACTGGTACACGAGCTCGGTCCACATCGCCCGCGTCAGCGCGCTGCGCGACGCCCTGGCGCTCGACCGCTCGTTCGTGGACGAGACGCTGCTCGTCGCCTCATACGGCTCCGGCGCGCAGGCGGAGATCCACGCGGAGACGGTCCGAGAGGGGTGGCGCGCGGAGATCGAGGGCCTCGACATCGACGATCAGCTCGCGGCCCGCTACGACCTCACGTGGGACGAGTACGAGGATGTCCACGACGTCCACGAGTACGACATGGACGTGGAACGCGAGATCGAGGAGTTCACCCAGCCGGACGGGGAGTTCGTCTTCACCGGTTGGGGTCGGATGAACGAGCGAAAGTACGAGTACGTCGAGTAGCGCGTCCCGGCTGCGGCCCGCCTTCGGTCCCGTCGGCCGAGGACCCGGTAGAGGGCCGCAACCCCGTGAAAACGGCTACCACGGGGCTCTCCCGATACGATGGTTTTAAACGACGCTAGGGTGAATCGGTACTCAATGGTAACCATCTACGACGTGCCGGCCGACGCTCTCATCGAGGAGGTCGCCGCGCGACTCGAGGACCGGATCGACGAGCCCGAGTGGGTCGAGTTCGCCAAGAGCGGTTCGGGCAAGGAGCTCCCGCCGGAGCAGGAGGACTTCTGGTACGTGCGCTCCGCGAGCCTCCTCCGGAAGGTCGCCCAGAACGAGCCGATCGGCATCGAGCGGCTCGCCACCGAGTACGGCTCGAAGAAGCGCGGTTCGAACCGGTACATCGTTCGACCGGGCCGCCACTCCGCCGGCTCCCGTAAGCTGATCCGCGCGTCGCTGCAGGCGCTCGAAGAGGACGGACTCGTCACGACCGCCGCCGGCGAGGGGCGCCGCGTCTCCGACGAGGGCGAGGCGTTCCTCTCCGAGGTCGCCGCCGACGTCTTCGAGGACCTCGACCGTCCGGAACTCGAACGCTACGCGTAGATCGACACTCGCTTCTCGTTTCGCTTGCCCGCTGAGCAGCTGCGTTGAGCAGATTTTGCCGACTGAGTCCGTTTCAGCCGCTCTTTCGACAGTCTCACGCTGAGCGACGCGCCGGCCGCTCTCGCGGTGTAAATCTCATGTCGCTATACGAAATTGACTCGGCGACGCCCCGAACGGTTCGCGGTTACGGAGCGCGCATCGGGAGTCGCCTCAGCGACGACCTCAACAGCGCTGCCGCGCACGCGAACACTTTCTAGGCCGCTCCTCACGAGCGACCCAGACGCGACTTACAGACGGTTCGACGACCGCCCCGAGATCCTTCAGAGTGCACTGACCCACGTACTGACCGTGCGTGTGTCGATCCCGAGTCCGATTGCACGCTGTCGCTCAAGACTTCCACCGGCTATGAAGCGACTGTCGAGCGTGCGCCGGGGACTGGACATGACGCCCTTCGATACGCCTCTCCCCGACGAAACTGCCGATCTCGCAGGTCGCTCAGAACAGCCACGAACGGTACCACGACGGCGCTCCTCTACTTCAAGCCGTTTTACCAACGCCGACCGACGACTGCGGCACTGCGGACGTATGCACTGTTTGTATAGACGTTTATTTATATTAACACGGCATCAGACCGCGTTCCGCGGTTTATGGACTGCTTAGTAATAATGACGTAATAGTATCGTAGATTCAATGCTATTAGACAGAGAGCAAGGGACTGAGGATCCGTACACCTCGATTGCGCGGACGAATAGCTTGAGTCAGCACTCTCCCGGTGGTTGCCTATGAAAGGGATCCTCCTCTCAGGCGGGACGGGAAGCCGCCTCCGCCCGATCACTCACACTGGACCAAAACAGCTCATCCCTCTCGCAAACAAGCCGGTACTGCAGTACGCGATTGAAGACCTCAAGAAGGCCGGGGTCAGTGAAATCGGCGTCGTGCTCGGCAATAAGGGACAAGAAGAGGTCCAGCAGTTCCTCGGGGATGGTTCACAGTTCGGTGTGGAGATAACGTACATCTTCCAGGGCGACCCGTTGGGTATCGCGCACGCGGTCGGATGTGCGCGAGACTTCGTCGGTGACGACGACTTCGTTATCTACCTCGGTGACAACGTGATCAGGCAGCCGATCAAACCACTAATCGACAGCTTCCGAGAGGGCGACTACGCCGGCGGTGTCGCCCTGCAACGAGTGGACAACCCCGAACAGTTCGGGGTGGCCGAACTGGACGACGACGGAAACGTCGTTCACATCGTCGAGAAGCCCGATAACCCGGTGAGTAACGTCGTAATTATCGGTATATACGTCTTGTCTCCGGTGGCGTTCGAGGCGATAGAAGAGATCTCTCCCTCTGAGCGGGGCGAACTGGAGATCACCGATGTCTTCCAGTGGCTGATCGACCACGAGATGAACGTCGATTCTCACACCGTCGAAGACTGGTGGAAAGACACCGGAAAGCCAAAAGACATCGTTTCGGCGAACCGTCTGATACTGGGTAACTTGGACACCACGGCCGACGGGACGATAGAAGAGGGCGCGAAAACGATGGGAAAAATCGATCTTCATGAAACGGCGACGATAGAGTCGGGAGCAGCTGTCCGCGGTCCCGTCTCAATCGACGCGAATACCCTTATAAAAGAAGACACCTACGTAGGGCCGTACACCTCGATCGGTCCGGACTCGACGATCGAGAACACGCATATCGAAAACAGCGTCGTAGTGGGCGGGTCGACGATCGAGACGCACGACACGATCATTGACAGCCTCATCGGTCAAGGCACGGACGTGAAAAACGGGAAAGAAAAAAAGCCGGAAGGCCACCGGCTCGTCGTCGGTGAAGACTCGAGCTTGGAGCTGTAACAATGGAGATTATAACACTCACGTGCACGAACTGCGGGACGATCGTCGCAGAGAACGTTCTCGAAACAGAACGAATCATGAACTGTCCCCACTTCCGATGTGACGAGATTCTCTCGTACGAGGACATACAGCAAAAATCTCGAATAAAAGGTGAGTAACGGGAGAAGTTCGAAATCGGCGCCGTGACTGTGGCCGACCGCCGCCCGTCGTCGTGAACGACTGACGCCCTGACCTATATCAAATCGAACACTGTTCTCAGTACTGGCATCCACATCTGAGCGGGCGGCAGTTCCCGTGACTACACCCGACTCGTGTCGGAATCTCGGCTGCCGGCGCCTTCTGCGAAATATCTAGTTCCAGACGAACGGACTGTCTTGACCGTATCCAACCGATTCGAACACCTGTGCGACCGAACGAGGCGGCAGAGATCCTATTAAACAATCTATAATAATATAGATAGCAGACTCTCGTGATTTCATGGCCGACTCAGAGTCCCAAGACGTTCTGATTACGGGTGGTCTCGGATTTACCGGAAGCAATCTCGCCCGCGAACTGGTCGAGATGGGCGCGAACGTCACCATCCTCGATATTGTCCGCAGCGAAGAGAAGCTACACAGTATCAGAGACATCCGCGATCAGGTAGAGGTCATCGACGCGGACATCCGTGATTCCGAAACGGTGGCGGCCGCCGTGACCGATCAGGATGTCGTCTACCATCTCGCTTCGAAAACGAGTCGCCTCGGCGCGAACGAGAATCCGCGTGAGAACTTGGAGATCAACGGGACCGGGCCGCTGAACGTGCTCGAGCCCGCGGCCGCTTGCGATGATCCGCCGCACGTCGTCTACGCGAGCTCCCTCGCCGTGGTCGGCAACGTCACGGAAACGATCGACGAGGAGACCGTACCGAATCCCGTCGACATATACGGAATCAACAAGAAGGCCGTCGAGGAGTACCTCAAACTGTACACGCGCATCAAAAGCGTTCCGACGACTGCCGTTCGACCTGCAAACCTCTACGGACCACACGCCCCGTTGTACGCCACCGGGTATGGCATCATCAACCAGTTCGTGGGACAAGCCCTTCGTGACGAATCCCTTTCAGTTTTCGAACCGAGCGACACCCGTGAGTTCCTCTACATAAGCGATATGGTGAGTGCCCTGCTCCACATCGGCCAAAACGAAGACGCGTTCGGCGAGTGCTACGTCCTCGGAACCGGGAGGCCCCTCACGATGAAGCGGGCCGCTGAGATGGTCGTCGACATCGCAGGTAGCGGGTCGATCGAACTCGTCGAGTGGACCGAATCGTGGGAAGAGATCCGACGCGGGGACGTCGCCACCGATCCGTCGAAAATCGAACAACAGCTCGGCTGGTCGACGGATGTCGAACTGGAAGAGGGGCTCGAGCGCACGTTCGAATTCTACCGTGAGAACGACCAGTATCTGTAGGTGATCTGAACGCGTTCGGCGAATCGGACCGCTCGCAACCACTCTCTGTACGATCGGTCGGCTGATTTCTCAATTCGACTGGTGCATTACTGCTTGACTACTTCGTCCGACAGTGAACTCACTACCGCGGTGCTCAAGTTTCGCGACGCGATCACAGCCGACACCTTCGGAGCTGAACTGCCCGAGTCTCTGCTACCGCGCGGAATCGGACCCGTCGACCGGCTCGTCACGCTCGGGAATCGGAGTGCCGTCGAACGCGGCTCACGCGACGCGAACCGACGAGCGGGGACACACGTTTCCGGACGCTGGCCCCGGGGAGCCGCTACGTATTTTTTAAGAAATCGGTTAGAAGGGCGTCCGAAATTGAGGCCTTTGGGTTACGTGATTATTTTCGGTAGTAACTAACTATATACGTACAATCTCTGTAGCCGATCTGTTCACTTATCATGGAAACAGCGATGCGTGCTCGCAGTATTCTATCTGAGGAGGGTATACTGTTTTTGGCGCGGTCACTGAAGCAGTACGCTTCCGCGGCGCTCGAAGACCAGTGGCTTAAATATAAATACAAGCTCGAGTACGGGGCAATCGCGCCGCAGCCGGACGAACGACTGTGGGTCGATCCGACGGTTCTCGATTATTCGATCCCCGCCGGCGGCCTGTACGGCTACGACAGGAAGTACCCGAGGTACGGCGTTCTCGACGGGTCGTGGGATCAACACAAAGGCGCGTGGCGGGAGTGGGAGGTCTGGTTGGGACTACGGGATCGGTTCGCAGAGAACGTTCCCTGGGAAGAGACGACGTATTATCAGCATGCTGTGAACAAGATTGAGTCGGGCGAATCGGTCGGATACCTGGACGGCCCCCAAACGAAGGCGAACTTCGAGTCGTACCTCGACAATCTCGATAAGCTGTACGAGGACATGAAGCACAACGGTTACGAACCGTCCTCGATCATCATCGTCCACATTGGGAGGGACGGCGAGTGGATCGTCGGCCAAGGAAATCATCGTCGGATAATCGCGAGCGTGATCGGCATCGAGTCCGTCCGGGTTAGAGTCAAGTATCGACACGCCGAGTGGCAGGCTCGAAGGCGGCGGTTCTACGAAGCGGACTCCCCGGACGAGCTCTCTGACTACGAAGCGTTCCGCTCTCATCCGGACCTCCCCGAGGTCACGCCGCAGTGACCTCCTCGACGCACCGTATATCCGACGGTCGAGATCGAGAGGGACACGCGTGCATGGCCGTGGGATGCACTGCATCCGCCACGTACCGGCGAAACCGGCCCACTAGAGACGTAACGGCCCGTCTCCTTCCGAGGCCGCCGTCCTCATCGGCACGGCAACTGGATCCGCGACGGCGGCGATCGATTTCAACTCGATTCTCTCCTGTCTCCTGTGGAATCAGCAGAGCAGTGAGATGACTGAACTCCTACTCTCCGTGGCGCGTGCATCTCGCGGCGTTCATCCGATGAATCGTATTAAACGATGCGTAGCGGACGAAAACGGCGTAATACGCCGCAGCCGACGTCTCGCTACTGCGCTTAAGAGGAGTCTAATGCGCATCCCGACCCGTGAGCATTTCGTGGGGCACCCCGTCCGTCAGAAGATACGTGAACGAGTTCGATCGATAGCGGCGTCACGTTAGGCGGAGCGTTGTGATTCGGGTTCGGTTACTCGTCCGGTCGGGGCGAACTCGGGTGTCGGGACTTCGGTACGCATTCAAGACGTCCGTCGCTGCTCCGATACGGGCGATCAATCGCGGTCGTAGCGGGCCGGTCTCTTCTGAGCCCGTCCGGAGGTTTGCTATTTGATCCGTGGAAACAAGCAACTAACAAAGTCATCTCATTCTGATATATTCGAACGTAAATGAACGTCCTGTATTATCTCAGGGAGTTCCCGAAGCTCTCGGAGACATTTATCCTTAACGAGATCTACGCTCTCAAACAGCGCGGTCACAACGTTGCGGTATTCGCGATCGGTGGCGGCCACAAGTCGATTACGCACGACGAGTTCGATACGCTGGACGTGCCGCTGGGATACGCCGACGTTCCGGACCCCGCTGGAGCAGCGAAGTCGTTCGTTTCTACGCTTACGGCACACTCCTGTTTCGAAATTTTGTCAACGGATGTCCCACTGAAAACCAACGTCGGAAATGTCCTCTGGGCGGGCCAGTGCATCGAGTTCTTGGACGACCTC
Organism: Halorubrum sp. Ea8; assembly: GCF_002252925.1. Classification (NCBI taxonomy): domain Archaea; kingdom Methanobacteriati; phylum Methanobacteriota; class Halobacteria; order Halobacteriales; family Haloferacaceae; genus Halorubrum; species Halorubrum sp. Ea8. The sequence continues at coordinate 50,457 of NZ_NHPF01000155.1, read as the reverse complement.
GATTGGGACCTAGACTGTATACACTCTCACTTCGCTACGCCGTACCCGCTACCGTGTTCGTATCTCAGCACCTACTACGGCGTTCCGTTTACCATCACGACACACGCACATGACATTTTCAAAGAACCGGTCGGCGACTACACCGAGAAACTGCTCTCCAGCGCGGATCGGGTCGTTACGATATCCGAGTACAACCGCGAGTATATGCGAGACCGTTTTACATTCGAGACTCCGATCGACGTCGTCCACGCGGGCGTGAGATCGGATAAGTTCGACACGACTGCTCCGGCCGAGGATCGGCGAGTCCTGACCGTGGCGAGGCTCCACCCGAAGAAGGGAATCACGACCGCGCTCGAGGCCATCGCCATCGTCGCCCAGGAGGTTCCGAACGTCGAATACCACATCGTCGGCTCCGGGCCTCAGTACGACGAACTCGCGAACCGCGTCTCTTCGCTGGGAATCGAAGAGAATGTGACGTTTCTCAACGACGTTTCCGACGCGGAACTGGTCGCCGAGTTCGAAGCTGCTCGCTGTTTCCTCCTCCCGTGTGTCATCACCGAGTCGGGGGAACGAGACGGGATCCCCGTCTCGCTTATGGAGGCGATGTCGATGCGCACGCCGGTGGTCTCTACGACGACCTCGGGGATTCCCGAACTCGTTGACCACGAAGAGAACGGTCTGTTAACGGCTCCGCGCGATCCTGACGCGACGGCGGAGTCGGTGCTCCGTCTGTTGCAAAACGACGCCGAGTGGCGCGAATTCTCACACCGAGCACGCGAGAAGATCCTCGACGAATTCAGCGTCCAGACGCAGGTCGACGGGCTCCTAACGACGTTCGAGGCGGCTCGGCGTCGCTCGCCGACCGACCAACCCACGAGAGCGATCGGCAAGAGCGCCCACCCGGAATGATGCTATGAGCCCAACGATATCGGTCGTCATCACGACGTATCATCGGAACGAACTACTGACAGAGGCGATAGAGAGCGTCTTAGCACAGGAGTACGAACCGGTCGAACTGATCGTCGTCGATGACTCCGGCGTCGGTCACGCCGAGTCGGTGATAGAGCGATACGACGAGGTCAAGGGCATCGTCAAAGAGGAAAACGAAGGCTGTGGTCCGGCTCGCACCGCCGGAGTCGAAGCCGCAACCGGCGAATACGTCCACTTTCTCGATGACGATGATATACTGTTGGAAGGTAAGATTTCCAAAACCGCCGCGGCGTTGAAGCAGCATTCTGACGTCGGTGCCGCTTACACCGGTGTGAAGCGAGATAGCGCACCTCACAAGTATCCCGACCCAGAGATGGAAGTAAATGTACTTAAACAGACATTACGCTTCAATACGTTTCCATTCTATACGTGTTCGATGCTTATCGAGCGTGACGTTTTAACAGAGATATTGCCGTTTCCCCAGTTCACTGCCGCGAATGACAATTATTACATTATCGAACTGGCCAAGCGGACCAAATTCACGTACGTCGACGAACTACTGGTGCTCTACCGGAGAGAAGAGAGTGAGATGTGGACCAGGAGCAATCAGACCGACGGCATGAAAGAGGTCCTCTCGGCCGAAAGTGAACTGTACGACAGCTTTCCGAATATTCGTCGGGAAGTTCTCACCGTTATTTACTATTTCGAGGGTCACATCCAGTTACAAAACAACATTTGGACGATAAAAGCGCCATTATGCTTCGCGAAGTCCGCGTACTACGGGCGCGAAGAGCGACTGAAACACGTCGGATCCCTCATCGCCTCCATCGGCGGGCGACTGGGAGTGGTACTGGCCGCGCGGGCAAACCGTCTTCTCGGGAGCTGACTCTCGGTGTGCGGCGGTTTCGACAGCAGTACTCAGTCGCTGTCGCGAGTGCACGGCGGTATCGCTCAAACTCACCTCGTTCGTGTCTTTCACGCACTCGCTGAGTACGCCCATATGACGGGGTCCAGCCAATCCGGCACGCTGGATCGTCTTCGCCATTTGTTGACCGATGTCGGCCCGTTTGAGACGCTACATGCTCCCCACCCCTGTTTCGACTCTTTTTCGGCAAAAGCAGTATCGACTGTCTTCAGGCCCCCGTACTGCCGTTCTGAACGTCCTCAGCCCTGTAGGGCGCTTATCCAACACATAAACCAACAGAAAATCAGCCGAAACAGATGTGGTAGTTCGTATATAACAAAAAGAATTCCTACGCTCCTATCGATAGTGCTCAGTCAAAATGACGTATGCTGCTCGGTACGAGATATGTCTCCAGGAGGCGTTCCAGTGATGGGGTACACTTCTAACCGCTATGTCTGAAATGAACGAAGACAAAGAACCGGTTTCTCGCGGTGAAAAGTTGGACGCGCTCCTCAACGCTGCACGCTACAATCCGAAATTCACTGTACTACTGATCGGATTGGGACTCATCGTCGCCGTTCTCGAGGGAGTGGGCCTGACGTTCATCATCCCGGTGATCGAACTAATTCAGGCGGACCAACCAGCGGCACAAGCCGATGGGCTGATGGGCGTGTTCGTCTCGCTGTACCAGTTCTTCGGAATTCCGTTCACTCTCGGGTACGTCATCAGCGGCGTCGCCGTGGTGATGACGTTCCGATACACCGGCAGCTTCGTGTACGCTTGGTCCCGACGAATACTCCGCTATGATTACCAGCGACACCTACAGAAGCGCGCCTTCGACGGCGCTCTGGAGGCTCGCATGGCGTACTTCGACAAAGAGGGGTCAGACGAGATCCTCAACACGATCATCACGGAGTCGTCCACCGCCGCCGGGGTGATAAATCGTATCGTGAAGCTGCTCAACTCGGTGTTCCTTACCAGCGTCTACCTGTTCATCGCACTCTGGATCTCTCCGATGCTCACGCTCGTTGCGATCGGTGTGCTCGGTGTGATCACCTTCGTACTTCGGTACGCAGTGAATCCGGGGTACGAGATCGGTGACCTCGTCGCTGACGCGAACGAACGCCGTCATCAGTCGGCTCAAGCGGGAATGATCGGAATACGAGACATTCGGATATTCAATCTCACTGATGAAATCTACGATAACTTCGTCGAAGCGGTCGACCAATTCACGACTAACAAGGTGAAACTCAAGCGGAACGAGGCAGCGATAAGTAACTTCTACAACCTCGCAGTCGCCGTGTTCGTGTTCGTGCTGATATACCTGGCTCTCAGGTTCGCGGACCTCTCGTTCGGCGAACTCGGGCTGTTCCTCTTCGCGATGTTCCAGCTCGGTCCGAGAGTGAGCAAGCTCAACGAGCGCGTGTACAAAATTGAAAACGAGCTCCCTCACTTAGTCCGGACGCAGCGATTCGTCAACGAACTCAATGAACTTCACGAGCCGACCGGGGAGGATCGCCCCGTCCCCGCGGAGGTGAACGCGGTCGAATTCGACGACGTCAAGTTCGGATACGACGGGGACGAGACCGTCTTGCGCGGCGTCGATTTCACGGTGGAGAAAGGCGAATTCGTCGCGTTCGTCGGCCAGTCGGGCGCTGGGAAGTCGACGATCGTGTCCTTGCTTGCGCGATACTACGAGCCTGACAGCGGTCGTATCTACGCGAACGGGGACCCCATCGACGAAATGAGCCCCACGGAGTGGCGCGACCGTATCGCGATAGTCAGACAGAGCCCGTACATCTTCAACGAAAGCCTCCGATACAACCTCACGGTCGGGAACCGGGACGCGACGCGGCGCGAGCTCGACCGAGCCTGTGAGATCTCTAAGGTCGACGAGTTCTTCGACGACCTCCCCAACGGCTACGACTCGCAGTTGGGCGATGACGGGGTCAGACTGTCCGGCGGGCAGAAACAGCGCCTCGCGCTTGCACGTGCCCTGCTGAAGGACGCGGACCTGCTGATCCTCGACGAGGCTACCAGCGACCTCGACACGAACCTCGAGAAGGAAGTCCAAGTCGCGATCGAGCAGATGGACCGCGATTACGGGATCATCACGATCGCGCATCGACTGTCGACCGTCGAGAACGCAGACCGGATCTACACGATGGAGAACGGTCGGATCTCCGAACGCGGAGTACACAACGAGCTCGTCGAGAACGGCGGGAAGTACGCCGAACTGTACGCTGTCCAACTGGGATAGGACCTCCATCCTCACTCTCATGTCGGGCATACACCAACGCCTCTGACAGTGTAGGGCATCGAATTCCCCATTCGTCTCTCTTAGCGACCGGCCACCGCTAACTGCGATCTCAGTTTAATTGGAGTGGCAGACCGGGACCGGACGGCACAGTGAATAGCTCTCTCGGTGTGCCACATCTGAAGTCGCTTGTTTCGCTGAGCACGCCGACTCGTTCGAGTTAGCTTTATGCGCTAACATGCAACACTTCACCGCCAGTGAAGCCCGATACTCGGATCCTCCCCTCTGACGGCTGTGTTTAATCGCTGTAAGGCGTGGAGATTCACTGTTTGACGAAGCGGTTGATGTTATAGACGATACACATTAGCGCGATCTCTCGCGACTCACGAAACCACGACCGCGCTCGCTCGGCTTCGCCGTGCAAGCGCTTTACATGCGAGTTCACGGTTTCAGTCATTGAGCGCTCGTTGTAGCGATTATCGTCGATTCTGGCGTTGTGTGCGTGGTCGTACGGAGCAAATATCCGATGCTTGACAGCGGTCTGATCCCGAGATTGCGTAGACCTTCACGGAGTGATTGCTTGTCGTAGCCTTTATGAGCGGCGAGAGACCGCAGATCGCCCGCGTTCTGGCGGGCGATCTGCTCGGCGAGGTCTACGTCAATTCCTTCCTGGTTCGTTGAGCAGTGAACGTCAAGAACGGATTGAGACGCTGTGCCGACGAGATTCGTGACTTTGAGCTTCTGGACGCGATAGCTGATTCGCTGGCAGTAGTGGCGGCTGGCTGGTGAACGGTCGCGGAACATGGCGTCGATCGCGGTGTATTCTGAGAGGTTGTGCAGCTGCGCCGACTGGCACAGCAGCACTCGACAGACGCTCATGCTGATCCGGTCGAACGGCTTACAAAACGTGGACGGAGCGGGGAGATCGGCCGCGTTGAGGCCGATTTCCCCGGTTATTTATGATGTCTATTTGAGCAAGTCGATCGTCATGCGGTACGACGTATCGAGGTAAATCCGCAAACAATGGAGGGAAAAGAGTGCGTAGTCGCCGAATCCGCCGCCATCGTTTGGGGCGGTGGATTCGCCTCCACCGCCAGTAACTCTTTGAGCAACCGGCACAACTTCCCTGATAAAGCGGGAGATCTGGGTCATAGACAACCGAATCTTCCCGCTTCAATTCCTTTGATTTAGTGGCCTACCTCGCTGGCGAATATCGATTTAACACACCCAATCAATCCTAAGACACCTTCTAACTGCTGTGTTGAATAGCGATCTTATCTGCCGATATCGGCGGTTTAGAAGGGTGAAGCCGAGGAAATCGAAGTTGGTATGGAAATCGATATCCTCGACTTCATCGAGCAGTGTCGTGACCTAGCTAAACAAGCGTTGGGGAAGCACGCGGGCGAGCCCGCCAGCGGCGGGTTCGCCCGCTGGGTCCATGTCGTTCTACACTGTTTTCGGGTCGAAGACGGCCACAGCTACCGCGAAACGCCGAATCGGCTACAGTACATGACTGAGATTCGTGACGCTCTCGACTTAGATCGGGACGATCTCCCCGATCACACGACGATCTACAAGTCGTTTGATCGGCTGAAAATGTGGGTGTGGCGGGCGCTGCTGCGCGTTTCCGCGCAGCAGCACCCGCAGTCCGGCCACGCTGCGCTCGACAGCACGTTCTTTGATCGGCGGCGTGCGTCCTCGTACTTTCGCCAGCGGGCAGGACGGACGATACAGACGCTGAAAGTGACGACATTGACTGATGTGGAATCGTTGGCTGTTCTTGACGTTCACATCGCAGCTCGGTGGAAGCACGACACGAAGACTGGACCGCAGGTCGTCCGGCGAAACGCGGACGACCTGCAGTCCGTCGCCGCCGACAACGGCTTCCAAGACTGGCACACCGAGTACGAAATCGCCGCACACGACATCGATTACCTCGTTCATTATCGCGGCTCGTCAGCGAACGCAGCCGCGAAAAACGCGCTCAACCGGACAAAGGGCTACTCTCAGCGGTGGATGGCCGAAACATCCTACTCGACAACGAAGCGCTCGCTCGGCGATGCCGTGCGAGCGCTGGGCTGGTATCGACAGTTCCGTGAGATTGTCTTGATGTTCGCCATCACCAACATAGAACCGCTGTGTGAGCCGCTGTGACCGTGACTTAGAATCTGTTCAACACAGCACTTCTAACGGGTTCTGTTTAGAAAATAGTCACAGATCAGTTTATTCAGGGAGTAAATAACAAAGTTGTCTAATACTGTTTAGACAATAGACATGGACACCAATTACGCTAAGAAGGCTCTTAGAATACTCCAGAAGGAGGGGCCTGTAGCCCTTGCTAAGAGTTCTAAGGCGTCTATTTTCTCAAAGAAACATAAGTTCCAGATTCGAACACTTAAAAACCATGTTAACCGAATCAAATACTGTGCACCATCTAAACCTAATAAATTAATTTGGTTGAAACCCGAAAAAATAAATTACGCCAACAGCTCCATTTGTAAAGAATGCGGGCTTGGACAAATTAAACCAGGTGATTGGGACAGGAACAAATCGCCTTATAGGAAAAATAATTGGCGTTATAAGGGGTTGGAACAAAGATATGTGGACGGATATGAGTGGGAGGACACCTTGTATATCGAGAAATATGAGGAAAAACTGGAGTCAACGGGAAGCGCAAGCGGTTGTGACACAATAGAGGAGTTCTTGGACGTCAGATGCTCTTACTTGGATGAACTTTATGAAGAATTCAAGAAGAATGGGTACAGCTTGAATAGGCACAAAAAAGTTGACAAGAAAACAAGAACACAATGGAAGGATACATTTGAGCCATTTGCCTCCATAGCGAGAAATGGAGAAATACATCTTAACGAGGGAAATCACAGACGAGCTCTGGCTGAGTTCGCAGGCATCAAAAAAATCCCGTTAAACGTTCTTGTAAGACACAAGCAGTGGCAAGAACTCCGGGATGAGGTTTACAACAACGGCCTCTCTAAGGGGCGTGAGGGCATAAATGACCACCCCGATTTTAATGACATACCTAATTGACTTCTTCGCTCTTCGTGATGAATTCGCGTGTTCGGGCTTGTTTAGACGCGTAAGATCGCGACCTTGAGTGGCTGACGCCTTGTTCTAACTCTCTGACGCGGCCTTTAGGACGAGGTCTCTGAACTGTCCACACCACGTTCTGGCCCGTAACGTTTCGCCGAATCGACGTTTCAAAGCGTAGAACACCGCCTTAACGAGTGAGCGACGGTGGTAGGTGTCTTTGTCGTGGCGCGCGTGGTGCGCTTTGTCAAGCGCGTAGAACTCACGATGTTTAATCACTGGACGGACGCTAGGGTCCTGAGTTGCTGTCTAAGAGCGTCCCAGTCGTAGCCTTTGCTGGCAACGACAGTGTTCAGTTGGTCTAAATTTCTGGTGAGTACTTGCCTGCCAATCTGGGTGTCATGTGGCTGTTCCATCGAGAAGTGAACATCAATAATTGCTGTCGAATTGCAGTCCACCAGTGTCGTAGTTTTGATCTCGTCAAAATTGTATCCGACGCAGATCACGTAGTGCCGGCTGGCTTCGTGACGCTGGAAGCGAGTCGCGTCGATTGCCTGCACTTCGCCGAACTCATGGGGTGACGCTGAGGCCTGCAGAAGGACACGCCAGATCCGCATCTTGAGATCCTCCTTTCTGGTGCAGACCGTGGTACAGTCCGTGAGTTCGTCCACGGGGACAGCCACTCATACCTGCGGGAGAAAACGTCTCTATTAGGCTCAAAACACGGCCCCTCTGACCTATCGCGATGGTATACAGCGTACGTTTCGAGCTATTCCCTGTTGAACGAGTGAGTTCGAGTGTATCACAGATTTCTACCGCGTGGTCCGAGGGCGGACGAACCCCCTGCGGAGTCGCAGCTGAAGGACCGCAATTGACTGCAAACGCTTGTTCATGGCGCATCGCTTCGATCGAAACATCTCGTCGACGGAGGGCTCCCTCTCCAACCCGTGACCAGCGGAGCTGGTCGAGAGATTGCGACTCAACGACCACTGCGACGGGATATGAAACCCAGCTCGTACCGGGAAGCGGTCTCTACGCGGATCCTGCGACGAAACGTATGAGCATCGTCACTTGCAGAAGCGCTCCGACTCGTCTATTACTGTTCTCCGGATGTTGTGGCTTCTTTTGAGGTCTCAGCCAACAGTCCCTCTCTTCGGCGAATTGGGCTCGACTAACCGATCAGTCGCGGAATGACCGTTTCAGACGACCCCGAGCGGATTTGCCGGCATTCGGGACATCGTCTCGTAGCCGAACGCGTGCACCGCAGCGACGGCTGTGGACGACGATGCGTTACGAGCGTTCTAACAATACCCGCCCGCTCGGTATCCCTCCGTATGTACTCGCTTGAAGGCATACAAAAGGGCCTTCGCAACCCTCGGTATATTCTACAGGAGGCGAACCGGCTATTCTACCGTCGACTGTCGCGGTCGTATAACACACGAGGCATAGACGTCTTCGATGAGGACTGGGATAATCTCCTGATTCTCGACGCGTGCCGGTACGACCTCTTCGACCGCGTCAGCACGCTCCCCGGAGAGACGACCGCCGTCGAGTCGAGAGGCTCCTCGACGCGGGAGTTCCTGCGGGGCAACTTCGAGGGAAAACGACTCCTCGACACCGTCTACATCACCGCGAGCCCGATGTTGTACCGACACCGTGACGGCGTTGATGTCCGGTTTCATGAGGTTTTCGAGGTCTGGAAGGACTCCGGCTGGCACGAGGATTACCGGACGGTGATGCCCGACACCGTGGCCGAGGCCGCGCTCCGCGCAGCCGAGCGGTTCCCGAACAAGCGGCTGCTGATTCATTTCATCCAGCCCCACTACCCGTTCATCGGGCCGACCGGCCAAGAGCAGTTCGACCTCGATCGACTCGACTTCCAGTGGGAAGACCTCGCGAGCGGCGACCTCGGCGTTCCGCGCGACGTCGTTCAGCGGGCCTACGAGGAGAATCTCGAGGAAGTGTTACCCGCCGCTGAGCGACTTCTCTTCGAACTCGGGGGGCGAAGCGTCGTGACGGCCGACCACGGTCAGATGCTCGGCGAGCGGACGTTCCCGATTCCGATGCGGGAGTACGGGCATCCCGAGGGAATCTACTCCGACGAGCTAGTGAAGGTCCCGTGGCACTTCTTCGACGCAGGCCCACGGCGCGACGTCACCGTCGAGGAGCCGGCGACGGACACGGAGCGCGACGAGATGAAACTGGCCGACGAGCGGCTCCGCGCGCTCGGGTACATCGATTAAGGCTTCTCCGCACTCGACTCCACTCCTCGATTGACGCCATGACCGCGTTTTCAATCGAAGTTATTCTGTAACCACAGCTCCAGCGTCGTTATTCGGGCTAACATCCCACTTCCGTTGCTGCCGTTCATGTGCGATTCGAACAGCTCGGTGACCGCGTTCCCCTCGAACAGCGGTCGGTTACGAGCATCATCGATGAGCCCCGAGATGGTCTCGTGTATTTCTGAATCTCGGTCGCGAATCCAGAGGTCAGTAAGTTGCCCGCCCCCGTACGTGGGTTTCGAAACCATGCGTTCGAACGCTACGGAGCTGAAGAACCCCAACACGTGTGCGTGATACGGCAGAGTGGGTTTGAGACGAGTTCGCTCGTAGGTGATCTCTGCGAGGGGCGGTGAAAGGCGGCGAATCAGTCCCAACTTCGCTCTCGTCGTTTCGAACGGGATATCGGTGTTGCCCCACGTTATGGCGCCTTTCCGGTACGAATGGGGGAGCTTCGCACACCACTCAATGTACTCCCCGTCCGCGTGAAGCGTCCGCTCTCCGGACACGTCACGTATGATCTTGTTACTCGCGAGCGTTCTTCTGCTGTAATAGTTCTGTATGTGGATATCTTTTATTTTACCTTTGATCGATGACGGCGGAGAGGTCTCGGCCTCGTTTCGGAACGTAACCATCGGGTCGACGTCCGGTGATAACACCCGTTCGACTTCTTCGGTCGTGGCCGACGCCTCGCTCGCGAACTGCGATCCGACCGCCGAGGCGTATTTATCTACGTGGGGTCGCAGGAGATGGTCTCCCAGCAGTTCGCCCTGCATCCCCTCCATCATCACCGGCGGACTCTGCTCGACCCCGTAGGTGGTCGTAATGTTCTGCAGATCGTTCCACGCGATCATCCCATCGACCGCTTCGATCGACCGCTCGAGGGCGTCGTTGAACGTCTCCGCGTTAAGCGGTATCTCTCGGTGATCGAACCCGAGCTCTGCGGCTACCTCGGCGGCGAGCTCCGGGTTGATTCCGACCGGCGGATTCGCGTCGTACGTGTACGCCGTGATCGCGGACTCGCCTCTGACTTCGGCTAATGCCGCAGCAGTGCTTCGACTGTCCAGGCCGCCCGATAACCAAAGCCCCGCGTCACCGGAAAACGTCTTTTGCCCCCGCTGGACGGCACGCCGATATCGTTTCACCAGCTCTGAAAGGTACGCTTCGCCCGGTTCGTGCTCCTCGTAATCCGGGACCCAGTAGCGGTGCGTCGATACCGTTCCGTCTGAGAACTCGAGGACGTGGGACGGACGGACTGCGGTAATTTCCTTGATCAGCGTTCGATCTCCCCACAGATGGCCCATAAGCAGCATATCGCTTACCGCTTGCAGGTCGAGTTGCCCGCCGTCCATCTGTTCGAGGATGGCACTCACCGACGTGGCGAACCGAAACGACCCGCTCGTCGTGTAAAACGGCAGCCTCGAGCCCAGTTTGTCGGTCACGACCACGTACTTCTCTTCGGATCGGTCTCGGCACACAGCGAGGAACCCTCCCTCGAGAGAGGCGGCCGTCTCTCCGGGACGCTCGAGAAGACTCTCGAACACTTCAGCGTGGGAGAGCCCGAGTTCGGATAGATTCGTGATGGCTCCGTAAACCACACCAGATTTTTTTCCGTCCGTCCACGTCGTGGCACCCTTTTCGTCCTCTACCGGGTACGAGATACCGATCCCACCGTCCGCATCGGCGTGTATACACGTCGATTCCTCGGCGAGACCCCCAATGTCCTCCGTCATTTCCCGAATCGATTCCTCAGAAACGGTCCCACCGGATATTCCACTCATCAGCTTGCGTAACTATGTCGCTTGGTGTTTGTTATAACCCGAATACGGGCACGTCTCACGGCGTTCGTCTGTTCAGCCCGCCGCTAATACGGCTGTTTACGGTCTTGTTCACGTCGCCGAATCCACGCGGGCGGCGGCATCGCGTCGTAGTACTCTGGATTTAGGAACGAAGCGGACGCCCGATCTCTCACCCGTTCGCCGGGCTGACGGCTACCCGTTACGATCTCGAATACCGCTCACACAGCGACTCAAAAATCGACCCTCGAAACGTAGCGAAGAGCGTCGGCTCAAAACTCTTGGGGCTCAGACGCTCTTGCTCTGGGTGTTGACCGCGTTTTTGATATCGTTGACCGACAGTCTGATCTCGTCGATATCTCCTCGCACACGCATGGTGTGCGTGTAACTGTCCGTCTCGCCCGACACGCTCGTGGTCTCTGCGTCGACGGTCACTCCCTCGTACCGGAGCTCCGTGACGACGCGGTCGAGATTTCCGTTCGCGTCGGAGACCGTCCAGTCCACGTCGGAACGAGTCCAGACCGGGTTGCTTCGATCGGAGACCTCAAACCGGTCGATGGTCGGCGCAGCGTTCTCGACGACCGCGCTGCCGGTCTGCAGAGAGAGGATGTCTCCCGTGACCTCCCCGGGCGTGGTTACGACCGCCCTGAACTCGTAGTCGGTCTCGGCTTGGAGCCCCGATAGCTCCGCACTGAACTCACCGACTGTATCGACCGTCTGTCCGCCTACGAAATTCCAGGTGTCCTGTCCGGACTCACGCGATTCGAATCCGACGCCGGCCTCGTCTGCTCCGTCTAGGCTGGTCAGTTCACCAAGCAGGGTCGCGGTCGAGTCGGTCACGTCTTGGGAGCCGAGCGTTGCGACCGTGACATCCGCTTCGTTATCCACCGTCACCTCGACGGCGAACGTGTCCGAGTACCCGCTGACGCTGGCTTCCAGCGTATGCGACCCGTCAGCAACGGCGGTGGACTCCCAGGCGTCTTCGTAGCATCCGGAATCGGCGTTATAGGAGGCTGCGGTCCATGCGCCGCCGTCGATACGGTATTCGACCGAATCGACGACTTCCGAACCGCCGGAGGCGATTTGGACCGTGGTCGTTCCGCTGACCGTTTCGCCCTCCGACGGGTTCTTCCACGACAGCGACGGCGGCGTATCAGAACCTGGCAACTCGGCGGATTCGCCGCCCGCGCCGACGCTGAGGTAATCGAACTGCTGGGTGTCGGTCGAGTACCCGCCCACGCCGACGTATCCGCTATCAGATACCCTCTCGGTCGTCGCCTCGATGTCCCACCCGTCCGGCTCGTCGTCGCCGAAATCCCACATCCGGACCCGCCACGTGTTTCCGGTGACCTCGAACCGACGGTAGAACCAGTTGTCTATGACGCTACTGGCGGCCGTGTTCTTGACGGAGACCTCGCCGAGGTCGGTGAGGGACCCGTCGTTGATACGGAGTCGCATCGCGTACTCGTCGCCGCTGGTGACGATCGATGTCCAACCCCACTGCCCGACGTCCTCGTCACCCCGAGCGTAGAGCCGCGCAAACGAGTTCAGCGCGTCGTTGTCGGACGGGATCCGACACAAGGCGACCGTGTCGCAGTCAGCGTGTTCACCGGCAGCGTCGAACGAAAGGGCGTGCGAGCCTCTGCTCTCCGGCGATAGCTCGAGAGTGGCATCGCCGAGCTTGCTGCTCTCGGAGACCGCCACGTCCCAGTCCGACTCGGACGACGCTCGTTTCGGTGTCCAGTCGTCGAAGACCGGGTCGCTCTCGCTGGTGTCGGTATCGTCGACGCTGTCATCTCCGCCACCGTCAGCGGAAACGCGGATACCCACCTCGTCTTGCGAGGGAACGTTCGGCTCGAAGACGCTCCCGCCTTCGACCGCGGAGTCGATCGTCGTGGCACCGGTACTACCGAGGCTATCTGCGCCTCCCCACCGCAGGTCTTGGATGGATCCCCCGCCAGTACCCGTGTCAAACACCTCGAAAGTGCTGTTGACACCGTGGACTGACATCCGGTTCATGTCCCACGCGAACGTCGCACCGGTGCTCTCACGCAGTGCTGCGCCCTGCAAGTCTCGTTTGGTACCGACCCCGTCGAAGACCAGGTTATCGCCTTCGATCGTCCAACTCCTGTCCGTGTACGCGTACATCCCCTGCTCGGTCATGTCCTCGAACTTCACGTCGTTGAGGATCACCTGTCCGGGGTCGGCCGAATGCGTATACAGCGCATTTCGTCCGTCGAACGGTCGTCTGACGGAGGTGACTACGTTATTTTCCAACTCCTCGGAGTAGAGTCGGGCGTAGGTGTTCTCGATCGTAAGCGAATTGCTGTTCAGTTTCACCAGCGCGGAGCCGAGCCCCTCCGCCCAACAGTTCCGGATCGTTACGTGTCCGTCACCTCCCGGGTCGGTAGCATTGCCGGAACACAGTTTGAACACTGAATTTTCCAGCAACACGGTGTCGTCGTTCGACGCCTCGGGAGACGGAACCGTACAGTGATCCACTCGCGACCCGTCGGCGTCGAGGTTGAGATCTATCCCTATTCGCTCGAAGGTGCAGTGGTTCACCGCGAGGGAACCCTCTCTCATGCGAATCCCGGAATTGTACATATTCCGGAGGTAGACATCCTCAAAATTCAGGTTTAAGCCCGAATTATTCGCCTGAACCTCGACGCCTATCTGCCCGACGTTGTTGCTGGCCATGTCTCCCAGCTTATCGGACTGTCCGTTGAGTTCTAAGCCTCTGAACGTGACCGTATGCGACGTTGAACCGTACTGGCCGCTGATGTACAGGAACGCGCTCGCGATGTTCGTCTCGGGGGTGTGTCTCGTAACCCCGAGCGTGGACTCACCCGGGCCGTCCCCGTAGAATGAGACGCCCGTCGCGTTCGTGTTCCTGCCGATCTGAATCCACGAGTTGCCGTCGCTTTGACCGAAGAAGTAGGTCCCGCTCGGGACGTACACTGCCCCTTCGCTACCCGCCGCGTCGATCGCGTCCATGATCGCGCTCCGGTTCGCCGACGGGGTGCGGTCGTCCGGGTCGTCCGGATTCGCGACCGCGCCGTGGTCGGTGATGTCCTCGGCATCGCTCGGGACGTAATCCGGGAGCGTCATTGCACGTACTCCCCGAAGTTGGTCGTGAACGTTACACTCTCATCGCTACTGGACGCGGCGGTTAGTCCCGGTGCGGTGCCGAGCAACGCAGCCGTGACAGCCGCACCTCCTTTGACAAAATTACGCCGATTAAGATGTCCTTTACCGCCTGAAGCCGCCGATTTCTCCGAGTAGGAGTCTGCCGACTCCTGCCTCTCTCTGTCCGCCAGTTTGTGTGCCATGCATGCAGTAAGTAGATCATAATCATAATAAATCTTCTGTTAATCTGTCATATAGGTCGGATTTTGTGAATGTGCTTTATTTTCTGGTAATGGATTTCACTATTCTGAACCAGCGAGATCGTACCGGTTCCGCGGGCGAGAGCGATGCCGTTGTCGTGCGCGCGCGAGCCCAAACATACAATAAATACCTGTGTACACTGCAGAAATAAACACCTGTGTACACTGCAGAGAATCAACACCGTAACTGCTCGGCCGTCGCACAGCACTCAGAAACATACCCACACCTACCCCGCGAACGAGTCGATGGGTCGCTTTCTCATCTGAAAGCGAGCCGTGCGGAGAGGACGCGGTATCTCAGTCTCGCACGGTCCCGGGTCGAAGCCATTCGGTGGCTACTCGAATTCGAACTCCATCCTCGTTACTTACCAGCGACCCCTTGTGGACAGTCGGCGGTCGTCCGGCAGACGCCCGGATAGTGCTCTCCGAGAAAATCGGCCGAACTGACGGGGAGCCCCCTCGACCGACGACACGCGAGCCGACTCGAATTCCAAGCGGCCACGCCGTACGGTCGTACAGCGTTCGAAGGGGCACGAAAAGCCGGCTGCAGTGATCAACATTCGTGTCCCGTCAGCAAACTCGCCCGGCGATGCCTGACCGCTGATTGCCGGAGATGTCCGGGCAGAGCCGAGACGTTCAACCAAGCCGGATCAACGGCCTGCGTCGATCCCCGCCTCAGCTAAGCACGTACTCTTCGAGGAACTGCTCGTACCTGTCCAGCACTGCCCCGGTCGCGAACCCGTCTGCGCGGCTCATGAGCTCGTCTCGAGGCGTCGATTGGTTCAGCGTCTCGAGGACGGCTTCAGCGAGGCCGTTGGCGTCTCCGACGGGTCTGAGACAGCCGTACTTGCCGTCGTCGAGGATCTCCTTCGGTCCGCTCGGACAGTCCGTCGCGACGACGGGGCAGCCGCAAGCGAGCGCCTCTATCAGTACGGATGGGAGCCCTTCGTAGCGGGATGATAACAGAAACACATCGGCTTCGTGCATGTAGCCGTACGCGTTCTCGACGTACCCAGGGATGGAGACGACATCGGCCAAGCCGAGACGTTCCGAGTACGATTGTATCTCTTCCCGCTTAGGACCCTTCCCGGCGATGATCGCTCTCGTATCAGGATTCTGCGCCTGAACGCGTTCGAACGCGCGGAGCCACGTCTTTAGATCTTTCTGCTCCGTGTGCCGGCCGACGTAGAGGACGACGTCGAGGTCGTCGTCCGTTATCCACTCGTCTTCGACATCACGGCGAGCCTGCTCTCTGATGGCGTCTATCTCGATCGGGTTGTGCAGAACGG
The DNA here is from genome assembly GCF_002252925.1 of Halorubrum sp. Ea8. Lineage (NCBI taxonomy): Archaea > Methanobacteriati > Methanobacteriota > Halobacteria > Halobacteriales > Haloferacaceae > Halorubrum > Halorubrum sp. Ea8. The sequence continues at coordinate 34,568 of NZ_NHPF01000155.1, read as the reverse complement.
AGACGTTGTCCCGTTTGACCTTCGTGCGCTCGACGATGCTGTCGGCGACGCCCTCCGAGACCGCGATGATTCGATCGGCCGACGGGTACAGGAGCGGGACGAGTCGTTTGAGTGCCCGGTCTTTCAGACCGTTCTCTGTCCCGGTTCCGAACGCGTCGTGGTGAGTGGCGGCGACCACGGTATCGGCGTCGATCAGGCGGCAGGCGGCGATCGAAATCACGTTCGCACGGGATAAGTGCGACAAGAGCAACGCCGGCTCCTTCCTGCGGAGGTAGTCGACGAGAGCCGGGAAATTCATCGCCACGCCGAGAACGGGTGACTTCGAGGGCGGGAGCGTTACGACGTTCACGTCGCTCGAGAGCTGGGAATGCAGGCCTCCGTCGGTCTGCGTGACGAGCAGTTCGACGTTGTATCCCCGGGCGCTGAGGCCGTTGACGAGGTTTATCGCCACCTGTTCCGCGCCTCCCTGTCCAAGACGGGGAATAAAAAACGACAGGAGCGGAGACGATCCCTCGTCTTGGTCCGCCAGTGATCCGCTCTCAGCCAGCTCCGGAGAGTGTTCCGCGGGAGGATCTGACGCTAGAGAACTGCTCAGCTTATACCGCGTAATCGTCTCTCGCATCTGTTCGTAGGATACACTGGTCCGGATATCGTTATTTGTTAGCTAAATGAACCCAGATCAAATCGAACTACCGGATTCCCCGAAGCAAGGTCGGTCCGACCGCCCGAGTGCCCGCCAATAAACCCGACGTGGCCCCTGAGGCCGGGGTCGATCCACGGGCCTTCCACCGCTCTGTTATACTAATATTAACAATAACCATTACCACTGTGAGGTTCGGATACGGTATCTAATGACCCGTAGTGAGCCTGATTGTATGGGTGTATCGGCAGCCGCCCGTGTACCATGACCGACATGGAGCCTCCGGATCTGAAGATGACCCGTCGAAAAGCGCTGGCCCTCCTCGGCGGTGGCGCTCTCGCCGTCGGGGCCGGTATCTACAGCTTGACCGAATCCGAATCCCCGACCGACGACGCGGATCCCGTCGACGAACCCGATGAAACCGACGCCGAGGACATCCTCGACTACGGCGGCATCGAGGGCGACCCGTCCCTCGAGGCAGCGGAAGTGAACGTCGCCGCGATCAACCAGGCGTCGGTCGCGAGCAGCGAGAACACGGTTTATCTTCCCGAAGGCGAGTGGTTCGTCGGGCAGCGGGACTCCGGAATTTTCCTCTATCCGGGCGATCCGGACAGCGACCGCGGCGCGGCCGGCCTAAGCTTCGTCGGCGACGGCCCCGCGCGGTCGTTTCTCACCGTCGCACCCGAGGTCTCGGGGACGAGCAAGAACATCGAGGTCAGATACTCCGAGGAGGCAGACCACGACGACGTCGAGTGGAGAGACATGACGTATGAAGGGAACGAACACGAACTGTCTCTCCCGGAAGACCGGAGCCAGTGGGCTATCTACATCCGGGGGTCCGGCAACTTCCGTTTCGGGAATGTTCGGTTCCAGAACTTCCACGCCAACGGCATTCACGGTACATCGTCTGGTGGGTACTCAATAGAAATTGACCGTTGTACCTTCTACAGGACCGCAATAGGACGGCATAATAACAAAGACGGAGACGTAGTCGGACACCACCTCGCCGGCACTATCGATAACGACCAACATTTGACCGTCACGAATACTGAGTTCGAACTCGTCTCCGGGACCTGCCTTGATCTCGCCAGTGGTTCCAGAGGGCCCGTTGTCTTCGAGAACTGCTGGGCGCGGGGCTGTGGTGACGCCTTTATAAAAGTGAACGGTGGTGGAACGACGCGAATATCCCGGCTGTCCTTCCAAGGCACGTCGCCGGAGCTGACCGACGCACTTGTGACAGAACCCGAATTCGGTGAACACCACGGACGAAATTTTATTTATCGACTCGGCGGTGATAAGTCGAATCTCCCGCGATTTGTTTTGAACGACGTCGAAGCTCACGGAATGCCGTACCACGCGTTACAGGTTCGAAGAGGCTTCAGTTTAGCCGTCGAAGGAGGAACGGAGGGACCGATAGCGTTCAGCGACATCGCCGGATACGAATCATATTATAGTGCCCTCCGGGACGACTCTGACAAGGAGTCGAAGTTTCACTTCGACATCGGAGCATTGTCGGTTCACAACACTGATGGTGCCATCTTTAGGACGCCTAGCTCTAGCGGGACAATCGGGATACTCAACAGGGACGGAAACGGAGATCTTGGTAAGATCGGTGATATTAGCATCGCATCCGATAACAACGGTGCCGAACCGTTCGATCCGGTAACGCCCTCGCGAGACGATGTCGGGATCATCAGTGTCGCCGAGGATATTAAATGAGTTTCATAGTAAGGTCGACCGGACGGTGACCTGTGAGCGTCAGGAGGATAGCGTCCTTCTCTGATATAGCTGGAGTGAGATTAAACCCACTACTGCAGCCACCTACGGAGTTTAACTGAACAAGGCTCAGAGCTTCTTAGCTGTTCTTCGCAGCAATGAGGCGGACTCGTACGTCCATTTTCCCCCGAGCGACGCAACAAGGTGTGGGTGCACCGGCCGGAACAGCGGGTTCGCGAGGAACGCCCAAACGAAGTATTTCCGTGCCTCTCGGTAGCGTCCCGCTCTGATAGCAGACCGCGCCAGGTTCCGACGCATTGAGGCTAGAAACATCCGGGCGAGATAGAGTCCGTGTTCTCTCGCGAACGCATAGTGTTTATCGATGAACAGCGGATACGCTACGTCCCGTTTAGCTTCGAAATTGCTCGTGATGTTGCCTGGGGCACCGCCTCGTCTGAAGGTAAGCGTTTCTTGGACGGGTTTGAAGTGGCAGTGCTTAGCGAGACGGAAGAACCATTCGCGGTCTTGCCAAGCAGGAAACCGCTCGTCGGGGAGCCCCGCGGCATCAATAGCGTCGGCCGCAACCATTATTGAGGAAAACTGCCCGAAATTGGTCCCCTTCAAAAGCTCCTCAACCACGTCACCTTCGGCGGTCGGTGCGGTGACCGTCGTTCCGCTGGGGCTGTCAGTTCGTTTGCCGGTGTAGACGACGCCGACCTCCGGGGCTGACGACTCGAACATTTCCACCTGACGGCTGATCTTCGTCTCGTGCCAGCGGTCGTCGTCGTCGAGAAACGCGACGTACTTTCCTTTCGATGCCCGAATTCCATTGTTTCTGGCAACGTTTGCGCCCCTATTCTCGTTGTGCCGGACGAACGTTACCGAGTCGAGTCGGTCGAGGTCGCAGTCGGTCAACGTCTCAGCGACCGGTTCCGGAGATCCGTCGTCAACGATGAACAGTTCGATACTGTCGTAGGTCTGTTCGACGACGCTTTCGACCGCATCCGAGAGATACTCGCTGCGGTTGTACGTCGGTATTACGACACTTACGAGCGGTTGACTCTCGTCCGTGGACGGTCCTGTACTCATTTGTCTCTCGAATTTCTCGTCTTCGCACGCATTTGAGTAATACTTTCATAATACTGCGACAGCGTACCGCGGTCCACCCGGCGGGGCTCGTATCCCCTCATCGGGCAGGACGCCACGCTTCTTGTCACCGATCGGCCGAGCCGTCGTCCATCACGACACGTTCGGTCATCGGAGTCGAGAGGAACGTGACCAGCGAGTACAGCTCCGAGACTCTGTCTTCCCCGTCCATGTGCTGAGCGTAACAGTCGTACACCGCGGAGAGGTCGAGGAACTCACACGCCTCGTTCTCCCTGATGATCGAGCGGATCCGACCGTGCTCGCGAACGTTTTTGACGTGGTCCGGCCACGATCCGGACTGCTCTTCTCTGCCGCCGAGCAGTCGGTAGAGCCCGTGTGCGTAGTGGGAGAGCAGCTGAACGGTCGCGTTTCTGTCGAACGGTTGTCCCGTCTGCGTATGCTTAATTTCGGCGAGCCGAGGGCTCTGCCTCTCGAGTAGGTCGTCGACGATGTTGCGTCTGAGTTTGTATTTACTCGGCATCCGGAGCGATAGCTCGACGACTCGGTTGTCCAAGAACGGACACGTGATCGGCAGCGTCTGCAACGTCGACGAGTAAAACTGGTACGTCGCGGTATTGGTTATCGGATCATAGATGTCGGCGCGTGCGAGATCGGCTATCGAGTCGTACTCGACGTCGAAAAACGATCGCCGGGGGCCCGGGTCGAGGGACGCGTCGAACTCCTCCGCGTAGTCGATCGAAGCGTCGAAGTACGGCGTGAGCTCTTCTCTCCCCCAGAAATAGCCGGACTTCCACAGCGAGAGGTACGTCTCCTCGTCAACGTCCAAGACGAACGGCAGTTTGACTCTCTGGTTTATGTTCGGAACGGTTACGTTTCGGGGTATGCATCCCGAGGAGAATCGTGTCCGAGTACTGGCCGCTGAACATGGTCGTGACTCCGGATCGGATCCTATCTTTGAATCCGAGCGCGTGGGCCTGGTCGAGCCGACCCCTGCCGTTGGATATCTGCCCCAGATCGTCCAGTAGGTCGATCTAGTAATCCGGGTCCCGTTGGAGCAGATCGAACTCGCTTCCGGCCTCCCCTGCCACCTGCTCGGCTATCCTCGCCTCTGTGTTCATGTACTCGTTCACATGGTACGACATGACGTCGTCGTCCAGAAACGAGAGCAGGAGGCGCGAGTCACTTCTACCGCTCAGGAACAGTCCCGCGTCCTCGGTGTTCCGCGCTCGCTCGGATACCGCGTCTGCGATCACGTCCGAAAACCGGTCTAAGAAGTAGTTGTACGACCGGTCGAGCGGGTCATACTTCGGCCGCCAGTACACTTCTTCTTCCGTTTCAGAGTCGGTAATATCGTACCGAAACTTCGAGCCAGGATGCAATCTCTGTACGCCTTCCAAAATGGAAGTTGTGCCAATTCCGCCTCGACCGAAGAGCTGGAAGAAGCTACAGACGGAGACCATATCGAACGTCGGGTCGATGTCTGGGTGTTCGGGAAGCAATTGAAGCTGCGTCGAAAAGACGACCGAAGACCCCGTGCGCGTAGTATATCGGCCTCGCCGAGAGCCGGTCGACGAAGAGTGTGACGCTGTCGTCTTCGGTGTCGTAGACGATCCCTGCGAATTTACTGTTCAGGCCATCTACGAACTCCAGTCCGTACTCCTCATAAAGACGTGCACAGTACGTTGCAGCGCTCTCTGAGGGTTTTTTTCGGAGAGTACTCACCGTCCGCTTCGTGCCCGATGACGTCACCCCATACCCAGATCAGGACGTTTCCGTCATCTGCCCGAGCTGGTTGGTCCGCAGTGTCGGCGTGGTACGAGTGATGAATCGAAACCGAGTCGGAGGTGTACGAACCGGTCGACTCCGTGCCGATCCATTGCAGGTGCCCGGCCATCGCTTCCGCGCCGTGCTGGCGGCCGCCGATGACTCCACAGATACCGACCATATGCCACAATTTATCGTCCGTCGTATAGGTATACGTATCATTCTCCGAATCAATCACAGGCTTCGTTCGCCGTCTCGATCGACGAACGGCCGGTAATCGAGGTATAACTATTCCCGTCGTTCGCCGTACACGTAACAGTGGCCGCCGAAACAGATCAAACGCGTACCGTGACAGACACATACGATATCCGTCCCTACGAACCCGGCGATAGAGACGGGATTCTCTCGCTCTACGAGGCCGTCTTCGGGCGAACGAAAGATGCGGAGTGGTTCGCTTGGAAGTACGAGAACAACCCGTACGTGGACCACGTCCCGATACTGGTCGCGACGGCGGACGGAGCGATCGTCGGCGCGCGGCCGTTCTTCGCGCTATGTATGTCCTGTAATCGAAACCACGACGTCGTGCTGCAGCCGTGCGACGCGATGGTTCACCCGGATCACCGACGGCAGGGGCTGTTCACTCGGATGACCGAGCGGGCTATCGAGCGGTACGGTGGTGACTGTCGGTATTTCTTCAACTTCCCCAACGACCTTTCTCTGTCCGGGAACCGCAAACTCGGGTGGCGGAGCGTCTCTACGCTGGTCTCCTACTACCGAATCGAGAACCCCGGGCACGTGGCGGCGGCACGGAGCGACAGCGCTTTCGCTCGGATAGGGGGCGAACTCGGGACCGTCCTCGCTCAGGGGTACTATCGGTTCCGGGAGACGCTCTCGCCGTCGCCGTCGGGGATCTCGGTCAGGATCGAAGGCGAGATACCGACCGCGGAGCTCACTGCCCTGTACCGGACGTCCGTCCCCGACGGAATCCACGTCGTCCGTGACGAGCGATTCTACGGGTGGCGGTTCGGGCATCCGGACTGGAGCTACACCACTTATCTGGCGGAGACCGACGAGGGCGTACAGGCGGCGATCGTGGTCGGAACGTCGACCGACTCGGGACCCACGACCACCCGGTTCGTGGATACCGTTCCCGTGGAGAGAACCTCAGAGAGCGTCGACAGGGCACTGATCGAGGCCATTCTGACCGACCGGTCCGACACCGACGTCTTCTGTACGCGGTCACAGGGGCTCACCGAATCGGTGCTCCGGGGCTTCGGGTTCCGCCGAGACGACGCACTCCCGCTGTCGCTGTTGAACACGCAGACGAACCACGCCGTTCGGGCCCTCACCGACGGATGGGAGCCTCACGGGGTCGACATCACCGATCCCGACAACTGGCAGCTGACGTTCGCCGTGCACGACACCAGTTGAGTCGGCGGGTCGCATGCTCTCTCCCGACGCGTCAGGCGGTAGCGCGCGTATAATTATAATCACACCATCACTACCTACCGAAAATGCCTGAGGCTGGAACGGTCGTTATCTCTATCGACGCCGAGCTGATCTGGGGGTTTCACGACTTAGACGACCTTCCGATGGACCGCGTAGAGTCCGCGCGCGAGTCGTGGCTGGCCGCCCTCGACCGCTTCGAGACGCACGACGTTCCGGCGACGTGGGCGGTCGTCGGCCACCTCATGCTGGAAGCGTGCGACGGAGCGCATAGCGATCACTCTGCCGGCAGTGAGTGGTTCGCTCGCGACCCGGGCGGAAGCCACACGCCCGACTCATACTGGTTCGGCCGGGACCTGGTGGACGCGATCCGCGACAGCGACACCGATCACGAGATCGGTTCGCACTCGTTTTCCCACGTCGAGTTCGGTCATCCGAGCACGACGAAGGCCATCGCCGAGGCGGAACTCCGCTATAGCCGAGAGGTAGCGGCGGAGTACGACATCGAGCCGACGTCCTTCGTCTATCCGCGGCACAACATCGGTCACCGAGAACTGCTCGCGGAACACGGATTCGACTGTTATCGAGGCGCCACGCCGGACCGCTGGTACGACCGCACTCCGTTCCGACGGGCCGGGAAGTTCCTCGATTGGGGGATCGGCGCCTCAACGCCGCCCATCGTCTCTCCCACCATCGACGAACACGGCTTAGTGAACGTCCCGGCGTCGCTGTATCTTTACCACTTGGAAGGTCCGGCCCGGGCCGCCATCGAGACGGTGACGAACAACCCGGTGCTCGGACAGGTCGAACTCGGGCTCGAACGGTTGAAAGACACGCCGGACGGCATCTTCCACCTGTGGTTCCACCCGAACAACATCACCACGCAACGAGAGCTCGACAGGTTCGAAACGGTCATTGGGATGATCGCCGAGTACCGGGACCGACACGGCGTCACCGTCGAAACCATGGGCGAGGTCGCCGACCGAGTCAGAGACTGAAGCTGACACTGTCGGTCGGCGTCGCCCGACACCTTCTGCGTTCGACCGAACGGTGAGGCGCACAGGAGTCGATACGAGGGGCTGTCACGCGAGTAAATAGCTTATAACTTTGGCCGGGCGAGTGGGATGAGTCGTAACGAACCTATTCAATGTACTCCGTTCTCGGAAGCGCAATCAACCATCCGGACGCTATCAACCCCTACCACGGGATATTCAATCACCGGGCCCTCAAATCGCTCTCCGACGCGGGGATCGACCTCGATGTCGTCTCTCCCCGTCCCTACGCGCCGCCGTTCGGACCGTACTCCGCGTACAGTAACATTCCTGCAACCGAAAACTGGGGCGCGTACACCGTTCATCACCCGCGCTTCTGGTACCTCCTGCCCAAACGGCTCTTCTACGGCCTCTCGGGCGAATCGTACGCCAACCGAGTCCCGAAGTACGTCGAGGCCACTTTCACACCGCCCGATGTCGTCCACGCGTGTCACATCTACCCCGACGGCTACGGAATGCTGCCCTACGCCCGGAAACACGACCTCCCGCTGTTCGTCGTCGCACACGGGACGCTCCTCAACACCTTCGAGAGCCAGCGAAGCAGCGTCAGATCGAAGATACGAGAGACGCTTTCGGCGGCGACCGGCGTTCTCTGCGTCAGCGACGAGCTCTCGGAGATAGCCAACCGGCTCACCGACCCGTTGAAGGTGGCGACCGTCCCCATCGGCGCGGACCCGCAACGGTTCCCCGTCGACCGGGAACAGCGACTGCGCCGGGAACTCGACATTTCGGGCGACGCGACCGTTGTCCTCTTCGTCGGCCAGTTCAGCGAGGCGAAAGGCGTCGGCGAGATCACCGATATGCTTCCCGAAGTTGACCTCGAAAACACTGTGTTCGTGTTTGTCGGCACCGGCGGGGAGATGGAGACCGAACTGAGGCGGACCGTCGGTGAAAGCTCGTTCTCCGATAGACACGTCTACGCCGGCCTGCCGCCGCTCGCCCTACGACGGTGGTACGCCGTCGCGGACCTGCTGCTGCTGCCGAGCCATTCGGAGGGCCGGCCGACGGTCATCTACGAGGCAATGGCCAGCGAGACGGCGGTGCTGGCCTCGACGGTCGGCGGCGTTCCCGAACAGGTAGTCGACGGGGAGACCGGCCTGTTGGTGCCGCCACGAGATCCGGCCGCTCTGAAAAACGCGCTCGAATCGCTGGCCGGAGACCGCGACCGGCTTCGGAAGATGGGAAAAAAGGGGTCAGAACGGCTACACGAGAAGAAATGGACGTGGGCAGACCACGCCGACCGCGTCACACAGCTCCACCTCGAGGCGATCGAGAACGGAGCGTCGCCGACCACGACTTCCCACTGACACCGTTCTGTCAGCCGTCACCGTCGACGGATTCGGCGTGTCTTTTTAAATTCGACGTGCGTCCGCTATTCGCCGGTACGACGCGGTCAACGTCCCGAAGACCGCAACCGGTGTGCGATCGTGACGTTCGTCCACTCAGTGTTTCTAGGTTTGATACCCCGTAGAACCGCCTTCTCGGCGTTCGAGCCCGAGTCGCTCGCACCCACGTTGAGAACCGGCAGCGCCGCTCGTGTCACGAGCACTCAGACACGCACCCGTCAGATAGTTCCGTACCGCTTCGCAATACTGCCACATGATAATACACACAGTTCGTCGGAACGGTATGAAAATGCGGCCCGAGTGATCATGGAACGCATGACACTCGATCCGTCGACGACGGATGTCCTCGTAATCGGTGGGGCCGGTTTCATCGGGAGCCATATCGCGGACTCCCTCGTCGACGACGCTGATGTCACTGTCTACGACGACCTCTCGACCGGGCACGCGGAGAATCTCCACCCTGACGTCTCGCTTCGCAACGACACAATCAAAAACGCGGAGCGGCTGACTGCGTCCGTCGAGCGAGCCGATATCGTATTCCACTTAGCCGCACAGGTGAGCGTCCAGCGCTCTATCGAGGGCCCCGTCCCCAGCCACGAGACGAACCTCGACCCGATCCTCACGATCCTCGAAGCCGCTCGCGGTTCGGACACTCGCGTCGTCTTCGCGTCCAGCGCGGCCATCTACGGCGAGCCGGAGTACACGCCGATCGACGAGGACCACCCGAAGGAGCCGAACTCCCCGTACGGCCTCGAGAAGCTTACCGCCGATCACTACTGTCGGTTGTATCACGACCTCTACGACGTCGAGGCGGTCGCGCTCCGCTACTTCAACGTCTACGGCCCGCGTCAGCAGGCCGGCGACTACTCGGGCGTCATCTCTATCTTCCGTGAACAGGCCCGTGCCGGCGACTCGATCACGGTCGAGGGCGACGGCACGCAGACACGCGACTTCGTGCACGTCGATGATGTCGTGCAGGCGAACCTCCTCGCAGCGACCGCCGACGACGCCCCCGGAAAGGGAATCAACGTGGGCACCGGCACCGAGATTACGATCCGCGAACTCGCCGAGGCGGTCAAGGAGGCAACGAACTCTGACAGCGAGATCGTTCACCTCGAAACCCGGGAAGGGGATATCGCAGAGAGCGTCGCGGACATCTCTCGCGCACGCGAGACGCTGGGATACGACCCCGAATATGATGTGTACGAGGGAATCGAGGCGTATCTCGGCGAGTAACCCGACCCCCCCTTCGCTGTGCGACACAGCCGATGCCCCTTACGCCGTGCGACACAGAGGAAGGGTCCAACCTCGGCGGGGACAACCCCCTGTGAGCGTGCTCGAGCCCGAACGAGCTGACGATCCGTCGACGTCCCGCTCCGGTGAGGGAGCCGAATCGCTCTCTGACTACGGTGACCTGTATCCAAGCCCTTCCCCGTGCCGCCTACGGCAATAGGGGCGACACGAGTCGTTCTCCTACGCGAGAGTACAGTGTGGCACTGTCGGGTTTCACGGCGTCAAACGATCGTTCAATGCGAACGCAGGCGAACCGAAGCGATCCGCGCGGGCGATCACTCGGCAGTCCCGTTGACGAGGTACTGCGTCTGGTCGCCGTTGTCGTACGCCCGCATGATTGTCGGGTCCCGTTCGAGCCGATCGAATTCCTCGGGCGTGTACCGCCAGTTCGCCTGGTAGTCCGGATACACCTCCGGGTAAAAGATTCGCGCGCGATGACTGACGAGGAGATACTGATCGTCGGCGAGGCTCTCTCCCATGAACGAGTTCTCGTCGTAACCGAAGTGGGCGGGAGGCGACCGAGACGGAGGGATGTCGTCAGGCCCCGTCCGAAGCCCGTACAGCGCGTGGGAGTAGCGCTGATAGGAATAGCTGGCCTCTAAGTGCCTGTCAGCGGCAGTCCCGTGTTGAGACAGCCAAGTGGCCGACGTGAAGCCCATCTCCGTTATCTGGTGGTTGCTCTCGGATTCCGCGGGCGACTGATGCGCACCGGCGACTGAGAGACCGGTAAGCAGCAATAACGTCACGACCAGGAAGACACCGACGATCGCCCGGAGTTTGGACTCGTGCCGAGGCCAATCGATCCGTTTCAACGGGAGATAGAACAGGCCGCCCATGAGGATGATCGAGAATATCTTCCCGATCTGGAACGGCCGCTCGTGGGGGACAATGAGGTCTATCAACAGGAACGCGACGCCGCCCAGGCTGAAGACCGCGAGCGTCGCTGCGGACGCGAAAACGAACGTGTCAATCCTGGTGCGGTCCTTCAACAACAGATAGGTCATCACCGCGATAAACGCGAAACCGAGGGCGAACAGCAGAAACTCGATGCCCAGCCGAAACACCGCAACCCTAAGAATGTCTATCAGCGGCGGAGAGCTCTCTTGAACCGTCTGCGTGTAATTGTCTGCGGGGGATTCGCCGCCGCTGATCCCGAAGATCGCTTCGTACACGATGTCGAAACGGACGATTATCCCGGTAAAATTCGAGTACCAAGTCAGAAACACGACCGCCGAGATCGACACGACGCTCGTCGGTCGCAGGTCCTCCGTGCGGATCCTGGGGACGTACCGACCCAAGAACCAGATGAGGAAGATACCGACGGCGAAGAGACCGACCAACGGGTGGTACAGTATCATCGACAGGAGCGCGATAACGAACATGGCCCGGAACCCGACCGCGGGCGTACGCTGGCTCGCGACGAACAGATACAGCACGAGCGGGAGAAGCAACACGGCGAGCCCGAACGGACGGTACTCCGTGTGCGCACGCCTGAGGATTGGGAGCATCACGAACGGCAGGGCCATCAGGATATGCTGTCGAGACTCGAACAGGCGGGGCAACAAGTAGAACATCGAGCCGAAGTAGACCACCGAACCGACGAGTGGCAGAAGCATGGCTATCGTCCGCAGCTCCCAGCCGGTCGCAGCGGAGAGCGCGACTGTGAGGAGGTGAATCAGCGGATAAATGTTACCGAGCACGTCTCCCGTGTTCAGAATGTCAATCGTGTATCCGATGTGGCTCATCGGGTCGCCGCGGAAGTACATGAAGTAGCCTCGGACGAACGGCAACGAGAGGAGTAACGCGTTCGAAATGAGTATCAAGCACAGCCCGTAGATCCACGAGCGGCCGGTGGACCGGACTGCGCTTCCGAGGATAACGAGCGCACCGACGAGCATGGCGCCGACGAGACAAGCCCAGAAATACAACGGATACGCTCCGTATACGGATATCTCGTACCGCTCCGCCGGGGGGACGATGATGGCGATCGCGACGGCGGCGATAAGCAGCGCTACGCCGACCAGCGCACCCTTTTCGAGCCGCGTATCCTCACTGCGTGTCTCGCGATGCATATCAGGGACAGAGATCGACTCGGCGGCCCGTCGTTGACCCCTCAGGTGCTTTCCGCTCGCTCTCGCGGCTACACATACGTCCCGCAAGCGCTATCCGATGGCCGCTAGCTCGAAAACCGACCGAGTTCCCCCGTTCCATACCGCACGGCGTGTCTACTGTAGAATTGTTATGTCCATCATATACCTTCGGTCGGAGACCGTATCTGTCTCCTTACTATGCACACAGCGACGGAGTGTAGACCATGTCGACGTGGTCCTTTCGGAACCGAGTGAACACGGATCCGAAAGCAAACGACGGAAAGCTTCAGTTGTTCCTTGTGGTCTTCATAGCGTATCTGGTGATCTCTCCGATCGTTATGCTGCTGCTCAACCTGCTTTCGATCAGAGCGTACCTGCTCTCCTCTTTCTGTTGGTTCCTGATCGCGAGTGAGGTATTCGGCCCGGAAATACAAGGCACGACGTGGTGGAGCCGGATACAATGGATCAAGCTCTGGGGATGGATCGTCGTGATCTACATCGTGACCGAGCGTTTCAACGCCGTGCTCGCGTAGTTCCTTTCAACGCCGAGCTCGCGTCGTTCCACGGCTTGGACGACGCGTAGACGGGCCGCTCACCCTCTACGTACCCGTCGTCTCTCCCCGCAGAACGTCTACTCTGGTACGGACATCGGTGCCAGTGTCCGACTCCACCTCGATCGACGGCCGGTACTGTTCCTGTCCGAACCGTTCGAAATACGGCGTCAGAACCAGCCGGTGTTCGGAACCGCCCGTGAAGCCGAACCTCGCCAGCTTGGAGCCATCTCCGCGGATCACGAACCCGTGGTCGGGTCCGTCGGCCTCGCAAACGTCGACTGACGGGTGGAAGTGATATCTCACGGTGTAGTCGCCCGGTTCCTCCGACCGGACGCTGTCGACGACCTCCCACCCGGACCCGGTCGCGACGACCTCTCGTCGGTGTTCGTAGCGCGGACCGACCGTCGTGTCTCTCGAATACGTCGCCTCGACTCCGCTCGTCCCCCGCTCGAGGACCTCTACGGCGGTTCGTCTACCCATGAGATAACTCCCGCCGATGGGTATCGGCTCGGCGTCAGCATACTGGACTGTGTTGTGAGACCTGACGCTTCTCGAATACTGCCTCCGCTCGTTGCCGCCGTAATCGTACACGCCCGTATCCGCGAGCACCTGCGTTCCGTCTATCCAAAGCAGCAAGCTCAGATGGTCGTTGTGTGAGTGTGCAGGGAGATGAGCCGGTCCGACGTCACCGACGTCGATCAGCATCGTTCCCCCGGCAGAGGGTATCATCTGATACCCCGACCCCCCGGGATGATCTAACTGAACAGTCTCTCGATCGAGCGAACAGGACGCTCCGTACGCGAGACAACTGCCGGCTTCAAGCTGTTCCCCCCGGACGGCGTCGTTCAACAGCGGTATTCCGACGCCTGGCTCCGACACTTCGGCGAGAAATCCGAGCGCCCGCTCGGCGGTCTCTCGGATCGTCTCGCTCGGGCGACCCGTTTCCGTGAGGAGGTCGTGGGCGGTGATGTATCGCCGGAGTACCATGATGTGATACATCGGACTCCGCTCGAAGTGGCCTCCGTCGGCCAGAAACTGCGTCTCGGCGGCCTGCTCCAGGATGTCGACCCCCTTCTCGGTCCAGCCCGTGTCGTGATGATCGAAGAGCACGCCGGCCATTATCAACGCGATGGCATTTTCTATCAGGTGGTTTCCGTCGATCTCGTACTCGACGTGATTCTCGAGAAATAACGCGTTCTTGTATATCGCCTCGTACACGCTCTCAGAAACGGAGTCGGAACCGTCCTCCTCGCACCACGCCGCGTATCGGCCCCAATTGAGTATCCGCAACGAGACCGAGTGCGGGATCCAAGAGCGACGAAGGTACTGCCTCTCTCCAATGGGGTTTTCGCTCGCCCACGAGAGGACCTGCGGTTCGAACGTCGATCGGATCGAATCGTCGCTCGACGAGCGCTCATCGCCGAGAACCAACCACTCCAGGTGTTCGAACGACTGGAGCTTCAACCGCCAGAGGAGCGGAAACTCGTCGAGCTTCTCGTGGTCCCAATCGATCTCGTCACCGAAGGATATCGTTCGTCCGATAAACGTGAACTCCCCGGCAGCGGCCTCGGAGGCCAAATTCCGACTGTGGTCGCGTTTCGCGTCGGAAAGGCTCCGTCTGAGCCTCGTTAGGTTTCGCTGTACCGGTCCCGTCCGAGCCACCAACTCCGCGGGGATCAGGCGCTCGTACCGCGAGTCGAAATCGACCGGGAGACGGGGGACGACGGCGTGACGCAGCCTCCGCTCGACGATTCCCGTCAACTGTGCGAGCGTCATGTTTCTCGCGGTGTGATAGAACAGCGGCCAGTCGCTCGGCGTCGTGAGCGGTTCGCTCCGACCGTCGGACGAGCCGCTCGGCTCGAACGCACGGGGGATCGATCTATCGTCGAAAGAGTCGTTCACGAGACGACGACCTCATCGAGTACGGCGCTCAGTCGAGCCGCGATGACGCCTCGGTCGTACCGTTCTACCACGTGCTCTCGTCCGTTCCTCCCGAGTTGCTCGCGTCTTTCGGGATCTGCCAGCAGGGTGTCGAGTGCCTCCGCGAGTCTTTGCGGGTCGTTCTCGACGAAGACGCCTCCCTCAGACTCATCGATCAGAACCTCTATTTCGCCGATCCCGGTCGCCACGACGGGGAGTCTGAAAGCCATGTACTCGTAGGCCTTCGTCGGAACCGCGTACTCCAACACGTCGTCGCTTTTCAGCGGTGCCACGCCGATTGCGGCGTTGTCGAGTATCCCGGGAATTTCCTCTCTCGGTACGAGTCCCGTAAACTCGACTCGGTCGTCGAGTCCCTCCTCGGAGACGAGCTCCTCGAGATCGTTCCTTATGTCACCGTCACCGACAATCCGAAGCGTCGCGGTGTCGGAGTCCATCTCGGACAGGGCCTTGATGCAGGCTTCGAGGTCCTGAGCGTGACCGACGTTACCCGCATACACGATGGTCGACTCCGACTCGCCGTCCGTCGGTCGAAACTCGGCGGTCTCGACGCCGTTCGGCAGGTGGACGATCTTCCGGTCGTCGATCCCGTACTGGCTTTCGAGGCGCTCACCGAGGATCATGGTCGTTACCGTCACCCGGTCAGCTGTCCGAAGGACGACTCGTTCGTAGGCCCGGCTGATCCGTTCGAGCACTCCACCTTCCTCGATGAATCCGAGACCGACCGACGCGTCTATCCACAGGTCCCGCACGTCGACGATCCACGATTTCCGAGAAAGGAGACCGAACGGGAGGGCGGCCATTCCGGTAAATATGGGAGGGGATGAGGTGATCACGGCATCGTACGTTCGATAATTGAACAGCAACCAGAGGAACGCGTGAATCGGAAACAGGAGATAGTAGGCCATTCGGCTGATGAACCCGGGGTCTTCGAGCGTTGGCTGCCACGCCCACAGTCGATGGACGGTCACGCCGTCTCTGGTGTCCGTCGTCTTTCGATCCCAACTCCGATCGAACTGTCCGTGGGGAAACGCTGGCGGGGGTGCGAGAACAGTCACTTCCCACCCCTCTGCGGCTAAGCGAGAACACGTGTCACTGACTCTCGATGCGTTCCCCGACTTATCCGGCGGGTAGTGTTGAGACGCGACGACGACGCGTTGAGCGTTCTGGTCACTCATTATCCTTATAAAATGCGTCTTGCCTCCGAGCCAGCGTGAGTCCACGGAACAGCTCCATATCTTCGGCTACTACGACGGACCGACTGGGTGAGCCCGTCACTCCGTGTCGGAGTCGCCGACGGATTCGTCTGTCCGCCCTCTCGCGACGGCGATCGACCGCTGTCTGTTCGGCAACGAGTTCCATCTCATCGGCCGGAGTACTCATCTCGACGGTAGCACTCACACTTCGAGTCCGGCCTAAAGAAACGGCTCTCGGAACGCGAAACGGAATCCGTTCTGATGGACTGGAGTGGCGCTTTCGACTGCTGTATAGGATGTGTTCGTTCACGGTGAATTCGTTCGCTCAACCGTCGTCCCAGCCTGCTGATGTCCGACCGTTCGACAGATTCGGACATTGTTACAATCGATATAACGCTCGTCTTGTGTCTCGGATATGGACGGCTTACCGGGCGGTAGACGGAGACGTCAAACCGGCCGACGCCGTTCGGGTTCGTTTCACGGGGCGGACCCAGCTCGCGGTGACCAAGTGGGCGGTGGGGAGTAAGCAATCCGTACGACTCGCGCTCGATTCGGTTTCTACGGCGAACACGCCCGCAGAGGAGCGCGACGTCCAGGTACCGTACCCACTCGCCGGGTCGACGAGAAACGCTTCGCGGTCTCTACACTGACGTCGTCTGTACGACCACCGGGGCGGCCATCGTCGGGCATGAATTCTGCATCCGAGTCGTCTCAGCCACCGATCCTCACGCACGTGCTATTCGATTACGAAACGCGGACGGTCCGACCCGTTACCTCTTGTTCTACTGAAACGATACTGTGAATAACTTCCACGCAAACCGTTGGCCATGAACATTCTACCGTCAGACTGCCGCTCGGTGTCGAGATATCGGGACGCCGTGATGTTGGAAAGTGTTTATCAGTCGCTGAACAGCGGATGTCTACGATGACTTCCGCGCAACTTATCAAGAAAGGGCTGCGTTCACCCGAAAAGATACCTTCCTATCTCGGTGGAAAGTTTCGGTCCGTAGCCCAGACGGCTCAACTCGAAGCGTATCGTCGGCGGCATTCGATAGCCCGACAGAAGCCATTGATTCACGAACTCGTTGATACTGATGAGTTCGTGCTGGTGATTCTGGACGCCTGTCGACACGACTTCTTCAGCGAAGCGTATCAGGACTACCTCAGTGGGGAGCTAACGGAAGTGTGGGCTTCCGGCAGATGGACTGCACAGTACTGTAGTCGGACGTGGACCGAGGAGTACGACTTAGTTTACGTCAACAGTATGCCCGTGTTTTCCGACTTCTACTTCGAACTCCGCGACATGGACTTCCGCCCGAGTGAACACATAAAGGATCTCACGCACATCTGGGAGTCCGAGTGGGACGCTTCGTTGGGTACGACACCCGCGAAGGAAATCACGAACGAAGCCTTGCGACGTGCGAACGCCGACGGGCCGACGCGTATCGTCGCTCACTACGCGCAGCCGCACGTCCCGTACGTCGGCGAGAAAACGATCGGTAGTTGGTCTACCGATGAGACAGCACTCGGGGAAGATGCGGAGCTCCGGGACGTTCTCGCACAGGACCGCAAACGTCCGACGCAAGTCGTTCTCGATAAGATCTACAACGGGGAAGTGAGCGACAGCGAGCTGAAAGAGGCCTACCGGAGCAACTTGGAATACGTACTCGCCGAAGTCGAACGGCTCGTTCACCGCGTCGACTGTCCGGTCGTGATCACCGGAGACCACGGTGAACATCTCGGAGAGGGCGGGCGCTACCTACACGAAGAAGACTCGACCGTCGTCAGACGCGTCCCGTGGTTCGTCGTGTCGTCGGACGAACTGGATACGGAGTCGAACGAGACGGACCCGTCCAACTCGCACAAAAGCAAATCGTATTCCGGCTCGGAAGAGGAACTCGAGGAGCGACTCCGCAACCTCGGATACAAGTGAATTCAACGTGTCCGAAAATCACGAAAAGACGATACTCCCGATTGCGCTGATGGCTTGTTCGTAAGCGCTCCGGTGGCTCCGTCCGGATTCGGGCAGCTACCGACTGTTCATACGATCGAAGTCGAGTGTACGGCACTCACGGTTTGGAAGCGGCTACTCCCTCGGTGTTCGCCAACATATCCCTCAGATCCGTCGTATCCACCTCGATCGGGCTGCTGTGATCGCCTTCACCCCCGCACCGCAAATATTTGAACTCGTGACCGCAGAGCTGTGCTAAGTGTTGGTACATGGGGTACGGCTTGTTCATAAGCTCAATAACGTGTGCCTCTCTGGCGAAAACCATGTTTATCAGCCCCGCTCCGTGGGGCCCGATGATGACCTCCGCGTTTTCGTAGAGTCTGACCTGTTCGGCGACGGAGAGCGTCTCCGGCGTACACCATTCGACATCGAACTCTTCGAGCACACCTTTCAGCTCCTCTTTGTTGGTGACGTACCGACCGCGACCATCGAGGTTCTCTCTCGAGATGTAGATTCGGTCGGGAAGTTCCTCGGACGGGGCCGGCGCTCGTGACTTCATCTCGCGCCTCAGCCAGTCGACGTCCTCCCTCGAGGGCTCGTACACCTGCTGGTTTCTCGGGACTGACTCGCGAGATGGCGAAACGATCAAACTATTTGCCCTCGCGACTGGCATGTCTAACGGGATGACGTCGTCGACACCAACTAAGGAGAGCGTTTCTTGAATCCACCCCGGCGGATCCGACTCGACGATTACCGTCGGGTCGCGACCCGTCGCCTCCTTGTACCGTTCGAGCCCGCGGATCTTCGGCAACTGGTCGAGGAGCCAGTGGCCGTAGCTCGGTGCCCTCCGGCATATCGGGAAGACCGATTCAAACTGTGGCACGTCATTGAATCGATTGTACGACTGAACGCACCCCCCACAGAGCTGTCTCATCCTATCGCTCGTCGTGCGATCCGAATACCCCGTCCGCTTGTGAAACGGCGTATCGGCCTGCGCAGCGCCCTTTCGGGGGCCGAATATCGGCTTCTCGGTCTCCATGACCAACTTTCTGTTTCGCGTCAAGACGAGCGGGTCGTCGCCACCGATCAGGAGTCCGCCGTCGAGCTCACAGACGAACGGCCGGCTCACGTCGTACGTCCCCGCGTATTCCGCGAACAGATAAGGGACGTCTCCGCTCTCGTCGTTCCGTATTTCGATCTTCTCAGACGAACCGTATTCCCAGTACCGGCCGCTCTCTTTCGCCTGCTGAATCATCTTCTCGCGACTGATAGAACCGAATATCAGGTGAAAAACCCAAACGATCAGATCGTAGTATATGCGGTTCGCCGCCGCCTCGACGAAGCTAATCACCCCGTCGTATTTTATTTTTTCAACGGCAGCGTCTGCGACCGCAGACGATTTCTTCGGGACCATTGATATCGCCGAAATCACATTTATAATGAGACCCCGGTCTCGACGGCACCTTCGAATCCTGTCCAGGGCATGGTTCTATCTCTCGAATCGGCACCTCCAGGCGACCAGCCGGCAGTCAGCGCTGAGCCGTTCCACCGTTTCGTCCGCTCACACCGAAGGGGCATCTTCGCCGGCGTGATATCGCCTCTTCGATGGCTGTGTTCCCGAAGACCGGTGGCCTTCGAGTGAGGAACGAACCCGGTTTCCGGACCGCGCAGTGCAGCGCCAAGCGACTTGGGTGACATTGTTATCTCCACTGAATATACGAGTATAGTTATGACGTGTCTATGAAATCTCACCACGATACAATAAATGACTAAAATCGAGATTTCGGTCCCACGCGTTGCGCAGGGTCACAATCTCGGTGGTGATGACTGATCCTCACTAACGCAGTTGCTCAGATAGGGTCGTCACGGTAGAGAAGTTTTCGGAGGTCTGCCCCGGTCGGAACGACCGCGCACGGTCACGGTGGTCGTACTGCATCTGTCTGACGACTCGTAGCCGCGTGAACGGCTCGTCTCCTCACGTCGGTGTGTCGGATTCCGACGCGACGACAACAGCGTCCCGTCGACGACCGTTCCGGTCTCGTCTGCGACCGACGAGTGATACTTCCGGCTCGGAGTGACTCCCACCCCGCCGCTGTACGGTGGTCACCACCGTGAGTAGCAGCAGACGGAGATGCCTCATCGGGAGTGGAGGTTTCGTCGCTCGTCGGGAGGAGAGGTTTCGTCAGAACCACCTGGCAGACACGGGTTCGGACTCCTGAGGCTGTCCGAGAGACATTACTAAGCTACTATTAAAGATAAATGATCATGTTAGCCAAATTATAATCATGGGTCTGGAGAAGAAATCAACATTATAAGAATGCCATTCAGCGAGAAATTAATTAAGGGTATACACAACCCCGACGACGCGTTCAGGCATCTGTTCAAGCCATACCGCTACAGATATGCGGTCGTCGCAGCGACTTCCAAGGTCCCGCTGGGTACGTCGATATTCAGTCGCGACTGGGACGTGTGTATTCTCCTCGATACATGTAGGGTGGACGCGATCCGGCAAATCTCGGACAAGTATTCGTACGTCGACGGCGTCGACAACATCGTGTCCCGAGGAGGAAGCAGCCCGGAATGGATGGCTCACAGTTTCAGGTCTGCATTCCAAGACGAACTGGAGAACACGGCGTACATAACATCGAACGCGTGGATCGAAAAGGTGTTAGAGGATCGACTCCGGCCGAACGATAAGTATCACAATTACCGCATTCTCAGTAGTTTACGCGAGAACGGCGAGTGGGATTTGATCGACCCCGCCGAGCTGGGCCGGTTAGAAAAGGTCTGGAAGTATGTTCCACAAGAAGAGAAATTAGGCGAGGAGAGCGACCCTAAGGAACTCAGACAGGGGGGTGCTCCGCCCCGATACGTGACGGACAGAGCGATAGCCGTGGGGCGTGAGTTCGACTACGACCGTTTGATATTGCATTACATGCAACCCCATTCACCGTACACCAACCGATTGAGGGCTGGAGAGAAGTCCGAGTACTTCCACAAGTACCCCAGCGATTTCCTCAAAGAAGGGGGGGAAAGAGAGAAAGTGTGGAACGCTTACTTGGACGAACTGCGGTACGTTCTGGACGACATCGAGCTTCTCCTCTCCAACATCGACGCCGACAAAGTCGTTATCTCCGCGGATCACGGCGAGGCGTTCGGTGAGTTCGGGGTGTACCAGCACCATTCGGGGAGTTTTCACCCGAAAATCCGTTTCGTTCCCTGGGTCGTTACGTCGGCGAGCGATACGGGTTCGTATTCACCACAGACCGAACCTGCTGAACAGACTGAGGTGTCGGCCGACGATCAGCTGAGGGCACTCGGATACAAGATGTGAGTAGGACATCGCTTCGAGATCAACGACGAATCTCCTGCGGTAAATCCTCACACTCCCACTCATTTTTCGATGAGAACGTCCGGAAGTGTTCGAGTTAGTGCAATCTATTCGTATGCTGATTCCAATCCACGATCAATCGGCATCTCCGAAGAAATTTCGTTTCGAGAGAACCCGCTCTCGCCGCGGTTCAGGCCATTAGTTTCCCATTAGTCATTACTGTCCGTCCCATCTGAGGTTCTATGTCGGCCCGTTCGAGAGCGAAGTCGGACTCACCCGCATTCCTGCTTGATTTCGCCTGTACACTGCTGCTCGCCCTGTGGACAGTCGTGAGCTCGCTCGGCGTCTTCACCGGACTGCCCGGACAAGGCGTTCTCGGACTGGTCGCGATGGCCTTCGTTCCGGGATACGCCCTCGTTGCAGTGCTATTCCCGGGCACCGGTCAGGACGACGGGTCCCTCACCCTCGTCGAACGATCGGTCCTTGCCATCGGTTTGAGCGTCTGTCTCGTCCCGTTGGTCGGACTGGGACTGGACTACTCGCCCAGGTCGATCAGGCCTGACGAACTCGTACTGATAATCGGTCTCTTGAGCGTCGTGCTGGTCGCCGTCGCGGCGGTCAGGCGCCTACGACTGCCGCCTGACGACCGATTCGACCCGCGGAACGCTGGCGATGCGATAACCGGTCTCATGCGGGACGAAACCGGTCGTTCGGTGTCCACGCTGAACGTTCTGCTGATCGTCGGACTCCTCGTAGCCGCGAGCGGGGTAGGGTTCGCGGCCGTGTCCACAGATCGCGGCGAACAGTTCACCGAATTCTACATCTTGACGGAAGATTCCGAAACGAGCGATCTCGTTGCCGGCGACTATCCCGACGAGGTCGGCGGGGGAGCCGAACCCGTTCATATCGGTATCGCAAACAAAGAGGGTGAGACGGTGGAGTACACAGTCGTGGTTCTCCTCCAGTCGTTTGAGGGGGAGCGGGAACGATTGATGGTGCGCGAGCGGACGCTCGAAACCTTTTCGATGACCCTCCAACCTGGAGAAACGCTGACGGAGCCTCACGAGTTGGATACGTACGTAACCGGAAACGATCTTCGGGTGACCTACCTCCTGTACGAGGGCTCCCCACCGGCGGACGAACCCATCGGAACTGAGACCGCCTACCGGCACGCTCACTTCTGGATCGACGGTCCCGCCTCGGAGACTAACTGAACGCGATTTAACGACGCAAGTAGCACTTTCACCTGTTCTCCGACGGCGGCACGACCTTTTTCGACGCCGCCTCCACAGGCAGTTCCACACACAACGCCCGACTTCCCCGTCGCTGAACGGTTCTACCCGACCGACCGTCCGCCCTGCGCTCTGCACGACACTACGCTGAATCTGAAACGGTTCAGACGATCCGGACCGGTCGTCCGCATCTACCGTCTCCAGCCGTCGGCGACATCGCACGGGGTAGT
The DNA here is from genome assembly GCF_002252925.1 of Halorubrum sp. Ea8. Taxonomy (NCBI): domain Archaea; kingdom Methanobacteriati; phylum Methanobacteriota; class Halobacteria; order Halobacteriales; family Haloferacaceae; genus Halorubrum; species Halorubrum sp. Ea8. The sequence goes on along the minus strand of NZ_NHPF01000155.1, from coordinate 11,682 downwards.
ACGGTATATCCGCCTTCTTGTACCGGCTCGAACACTTATTCTGTTTTAGTAGTTTTCCGGCAATCTAAGGTAGTCTTATCCGTCCCGATCTTCCTGCTCGTGGACAGAGTGCGCTCCGCCGTTACTCCCCGATGACTACAGAGTGGGTGCCGTAAGTCAAAACGGTATCTCGGCCTCAACGAAACGGCTGAGCGTGCGACACACCCTCTAGAACTCGCTTGACGAACGGCGGGATCGATAGATATCGCCGATTAGATCGTTCATATACAAATGGTTCACCACCCTGTCTCTCCCATGGAGATTCTCGTCACAGGCGGTGCTGGTTTTATCGGTTCGAATTTCGTCCACTACATGCTGAAGACGTACGACGACGTCCAGCTTACCACTCTGGATGCGTTGACGTACGCCGGCTCACGAGACAATCTCGAAGGGACACTCGATACCGCTCGTCACCGATTCGTCGAGGGCGATGTCTGCAACCGTGAGCTGGTCGCTGACCTCGTTGACGGGGTTGATGCAGTCGTGAACTTCGCTGCCGAGTCGCATGTGGACAGATCGATCAACGACTCGAAGCCGTTCGTCAAAACGAACGTCGAGGGGACGCAAGTGCTGCTCGACGCGGCGGTCGGGGCCGACCTCGATCGGTTCCTTCAGGTTTCCACGGACGAGGTTTACGGGGAGATTCTCGACGGAAGCTTCGGCGAAACGGACCCACTGAATCCTCGGAACCCGTACGCCGCGACGAAGGCGGGTGCCGACCTCCTTGTACAAAGCTATCAGGAGACGCACGACCTCCCGACGGTCATCACACGGACGTGTAACAACTTCGGTCCGAGACAGCATCAGGAGAAGCTCATCCCCAAACTCATACGGAACGCAGTTCGGGGAGACCGACTCCCGATTTACGGTGATGGCTCGAACGTCCGCGAGTGGATCTACGTGGAGGACAACTGCCGAGCGCTGGACACTGTGCTCCGGAGCGGTGAGATCGGGGAAGTGTACAACATCGGCACGGGCGAAGAAATGACGAACCTGAATGTGGCCAAGACCATCGTTGACGTCGTCGATGCAAGCAGGGATCAGATCACTCTCGTCGAGGACCGACCGGGACACGACCAACGATACGCGCTGGATACGAGCAAACTGGAATCGATGGGATGGGAGCCGACGTGGTCTTTCGAAGAGGGGATCAGGGAGACGATCGAGTATTACCGTCCAGTCTAACACGGCAATCGCCGTCGAGCCCGCGCGGCGGTGTCTCCCGCTAATCGACTCTTTTTTCCGACGAGATTCAGTTAAAAGACCAGATCTCTCTCGACGGCCGCTTCGAGCGTCGGCCACGTGGTGTCCTTATCGGACAGTTTCGGATCGTCGACGGGCCAGTCGATTTCCAACGTCGGATCGTCCCAGATGATGCCGGCCTCGTCCTCTGGGCTGTACTTGCTGTCGACCTTGTAGCGAACCGTCGCGTTATCGGTCAGCGTGAGGAACCCATGGGCGTAATCCCGCGGAACGTACAGCATTCGGTTGTTATGCTCCGAGAGGATCACCGACTTAGAGTGTCCGAAGGTGTCGGAGTCATATTTCAGATCCACGACGGTGTCCAAGATGGCACCCCCCGAGCACTGGACGAGCTTGGTTTGTGCAGCGTCTCCTCGCTGATAGTGGAGTCCCCGCAGAACGTTCGCCTCTGATTTTGAGCAGTTATCCTGGACGAATTCCTCTTCGATTCCCGCTTCATTGAACGCCTCTCGTTTGTACACCTCCATGAACTGACCCCTCTCGTCCCCGAACACCGTCGGCTTGATAATTTTCACGCCACGCAGATCAGTATCGGAAAATTCGAATGGCACGGTAACGATATAGACATTCATTTGAATATTGTAATAACGCATCTAAACGACTCCGTCAGCTGTCGGCCGCCGTCGCACGAGCGTGAAAGGAGAGACGAATCGAGTACCGTACTGATACCGACACAGAGCATGAGTCCAGTCACTCCGACGGAGTTGTGCCAACGGATCGGTGAATCTGTTACGCTCCAAGCGCGGCTCGAAACGAGCGAATCCCATCGCTGTCTCGGTTAGATGCTATGTCGATTCTCCCACCACCGACGGGTTTCAAAGGCAGATTCACACGGTGTCGCGGCCCGTGCCCACCCCTGGGAGATTACTAATATAGTACAGGCCATCGAAGCGCCACCGATCCGTTCTGAACGCCGAACTGGTCTCGGAATTCCCATTCTTCCGATTCGGGCTCCACGTACACGTTTCGATCCTGTACATATTCTCTTTTCCGTGAATATATCAAAAACAAAGTACTTATTACGATTAAGTACGCATTAACGGAGGTATGGCACACAAACAGAGGGCAGTACACGATAGAGACTCACAATCGAACCCCCCACCGACCGACGAGATCGAACGGCGGCAGTACTTACGGTTCGGTGCGATGGCGGTGCTACCGATTTTTTCAGCGGGTCGGGCCGCCGGAGCCACCGATGAGGACCCCGGTCAAGGCGTCGATGATGAGCACAGCTTGCTCATCGACGGGGTGGGAACCGGTTCCACGTACGAGTTCACGGTTGATGGACATCTGGAACCGGGTATCGACGCACGAGCGGATGCGGAGGCCTGTATCTCAGGGTGTAACGCTGAGGGCGCGGTCACGGACGGGAGCAGACGGTACCGGTTCACCGGGAACCTCCGTGCGCTCTCGTTGAGAGGCGAAGCAGTGATTTCGCTCGACGGCGAAACTATCGTCCCGTAGCACACCTTTGCGCGTACTCGAGAAGATTCTTATTTAAAGACAGATTGGCAGCGCACCGCGAGTAGCAGACGCTACGCATCTATGAGCGATCCGATGCACGACCGAAATCACGGGCAAAGACCTCAGAGACCCTCTGCCGGATCCGTGTAGCCGAGATGCGAGAGCCGGTCCCGCACCGTGGTCTGATCGACCACCCCTTTGCTCTCGGGCGGACCCGGTTTGATCCGGCGACGGTCACCGTTTTCGATGACGAGCCAAGGTACTTTTCGCAGGGCGTCTACGTCCGTTCCTGGGGTGTGTCCATACCGCTTTCCGTCGAAGGGAGCGATCTGTTTGCCGAGGAGATCTTCGTGATCCGAGGTCACGACAGTACGCCTGTCGGTGGTGTCGACGAGCTTTTTGACGTACGGTAACGCCAACTCCAAGTTCTCGTCGTAGGCGACCCGAACGCTCTCGTCGCTGACCTCACCGTCGGCGAGGGCCCACACTGTCGGGTCGTCTCGGGATGACTCTCCTTCCTCCACGATGCGCTTCGTCCACTCGAACCCGGCGTGCGATATCTCCCGACCCGTTTCCCTGAGGAACGGGTAATGTGGCTGCATGAAGTGGGAGAGGATTCGCTTGCTCGGATACGTCTCGCGCGCTTCCTGCGTCGCCTCGAACACCGCTTCGGGCCAGACGGTCCGTCGTTCCTCGTCCTAGTGTGCTTGCCAGACATTGATCACCGCGTGGAACACCTGATCGAGGCCGACGTGTCGATACATCGGATTGGCAGTCACGTACACCGTATCGAAACAGGTTTCACCCTCGAACGTCCGGTCGAGGAACTCCGGCGTTGCAGACCCGACTGAGACCCGCGGCTCTACCTCGCCGGAAAACGTATGCAGACGTTGAAACTGGTCGTACCGACAGGCATCGAGGAGCATCAGGTGGTCCCAGTCCGCGTCCGTGATTCGAGCTTCCCCTTCCCCTGCCCTGTACCTGATCCAATTCATTCGTTGGACCCCGTTTGATAATTCAGCTCCGACCATCGCCGGGCCGCGAGTGCGGTCCCGCGCTAACAGATGCCTGACGCCGTCGTCACGGGCGACTGCAAGCATCTGACGGATCAGTTGCATCGACTCGTATACCCCTGTAGCATACTTTAATATGTACCGCTAAATGGATATCCCGCGCTCTGTCGGGAGAAATCAGCGGTCGAGCGGTTTTGACGTGCGTGTTCCGTATCAGGTTAATACAATTACACTACTGATAGATATGAACCGCGTTAAGACATATCACGCTGATGACCGTCACTCTTCGCAATCTCGTTAGCACGCTCCGGCTCTCCGGGAAGAGGGCGCTGGAGTGGACCGCTGATCCGCCGGTCGGTGGGCGTCTCACTCGACCGTTCTATTGGACCGTCGCGCCGGCGACCTTCCGACGATTCTCGCCGACGGACTTCGAGGACCCGGCGGCCGCTCCCGACCAGTTCAAAATCGAACGCGTCGATCCGCGCCGAATCCGTCGATTTACCCCCCCCCGCGTGTACCCGCCGTGGCACGACCGCTCGGCGTCGTTCGGACGGGTCGAGGGCGGGAACTGGGACTGGCGGCCGTACGACGAAACGCCGTACCACGGCGGGCCGCCGATGGATCTGTTCTACGCGGATCGGATCGAACCGGGGTTGTTGTATCAGGCGATCGAGTCTCATTTTATTGACGGAATCTCGTGGGAGGACACGCGGTTCGTACAACGTGTTATCGAGTACCTTGACGACGGCCGTGAGTTCGTCTGGCGAGATTGCTCCTCCCGAGCGGACGTGTTCGCACGCTGCCGTCGACTCGAGGACATACACCAGAGCATGCGGCGTCACGGCTGTCTCAGTCAGCGGGAGCTGACGCCGCCGAGTCGGCGTGTAGAGGGGTTCCTCCGCTTCATGCAACACGAGATCGTCGTCGACGTCGGGCGGAACGGTGATCTCCTCCTCGTGAGCGGGAAACACCGGTACGCGATTGCACGTGCGCTAAGACTCGACGAGATCTCCGTGACGCTCCTCGTGCGACACGCGAAGTGGATGGATATCCGCCGTGAGCTCGCAGACGGTACGGATCCCGCCCTGCGTGAGTCGGTGGGCGATCACCCGGACCTGTGCGACCTCGTCTGAACGAGTAGCCGTCCGTCGGACCATCGTCGCACACGGGTGAACACGCCGACGAACGTCGTGTGCGGACGATGCTGTCGGGTGCGGCCCTATCCCGTGTTCTTCATCCCGGCGGCGATACCGTTGACGGTGAGCCGGAGGGTGCGCTCCTCTTCCTCCGTCCGGTGGGTCCGTCCGAGCAGGTTCGCCTGCAGCAGGTTCAGCGGGTCGACGTAGGGGTTCCGGCGGTCGAGGCTCTCCTCGAGCCACTCGCGGCGGAGGAGCTGGTCGCGACCGCTGATCGCCAAGACGAGGTCGCGCCCGCGCTCGTACTCGCCGATGAGCTCGGGGAAGAAGCGCTCGCGGAGCTCGTCGTCGGCGAGGTCGGCGTACTCGGCGGCGATCTCCGGCTCCGTGCGGGCGAGCGCGAGGCCGGCGTTGTCGAGGGTGGTGCGGAAGAACGGCCACTCGTCGTACATCTCGCGGAGCGTTTCGAGCCCCGCCTCCTCGCCGACCTCGTCGAGGTAGGCGTCGATGCCGGAGGCGAGCGAGTACCAGCCGGGGAGGATGAGCCGCGTCTGCGTCCACGAGAACACCCACGGAATGGCGCGCAGGTCTTCGACGGTGCGTTCGCCGGAGCGAGAGGCGGGCCGCGAGCCGAGGTTGAGGTCCTCGACGACGGAGATGGGGGTCGCCTGTCCGAAGTAGGAGACGAACCCGTCGGTGTTCAGCAGGTCGCGGTACGTCTCGCGGGCCGCGGGCGCCATCGTCTCCATCGCGTCGACCCACGCCTCGGGGACGTCCTCCGTGGGCTCCTCGTTGGCCTCGTGGCGGGCGCGGATCTGCGCGTCGAGCATCTGCTCGAGCTCGCGCTCGGCGATCCGCGGGTTGGCGTACTTCTCGGCGATCGCCTCGCCCTGCTCGGTGAACTTCACCTGTCCGGTGACGGTCTCGTTCGGCAGCGCGAGCAGCGCCTCGTTCATCGGGCCGCCGCCGCGGGAGATGGAGCCGCCCCGCCCGTGGAACAGCCGGAGCGTGACGTCCTCCTCGCGGCAGAACCGCGCGATCCGGCGCTGGTTCTCGTAGAGGTCCCAGTTCGCCGCGAGGAACCCGTTCTCCTTGTTGGAGTCGGAGTAACCGAGCATCACCTCCTGCAGGTCCCCGCGAACCTCCAGCGCGGTCGCGTACGCCTCGTTGTCGAACAGCGCCCCGAGGATGCGCTCGGCGCCGTTGAGCGCGGACTCGGTCTCCAACAGTGGGACGACGTCGAGCCCGCAGTGGTCCGGCAGCGAGACGGCGCCGACCTGGTCGGCCAAGAACAGGACCTCCAGCACGTGGCTCGGCTCCTCCGTCATCGAGATGCAGTAGGTGTCGATCGCCTGCTGGCCGTACTCGTCTTGCCACTCGGCGAGCTCGCTGAACCGCTCCAGCACGCGCTCCGTCGTGTCGGAGATGTCGCCCGGCTCGTCGGTGTCGACGACGGGGTCGTCCTGGAGGATCGCTTCGGTGAGGAACTCCTCTCGCGCGTCCTCGTCCATCCCGCGGTAGTCGACGCCCTCGCTGGCGACCGCCTCGGCGACGGCCTCGGTGTGGTTCTCGCGGTGGTCGCGGAGGTCGAGCGAGGCGAGCGTGAAGCCGAACGTGTCCACCTGTCGGCGGAGCGGCTCGACGAACGACTCGCGGACCGCGTCCTGCCCGTCGGCCCGGAGCGACTCGGCGATGACGTCGAGGTCGGCGAGGAACGCGTCGCCGTCGGGGTACTCACCGGGGCGCACGTCGTCGACGCGGTCGAGTCGCTCGCGCATCAGGCGGAGCTTCTGGCGGTACGGCTCGTCGGGGTAGCGCTCGCGGGCCTCCTCGACGACGGTCGGGAAGCGCTCGGCGTCGGCCGCGAGCGACTCCGTGAGCCGGTCGTCGATCGCGTACCGTTCGCCGTCTTGGCTCAACACGGCGGAGAGCCGCTTACACCGGTCGCGGTACTTTTCGATGGCGACCGACCGCTGCCGTTCGAGCGTCTCGTCGGTGACCTCGGGCGTCACGAAGGGGTTGCCGTCGCGGTCCGACCCCGCCCACGAGCGGAACTCGAAGAGCTTCGGACAGTCGATGTCGTCGTACTCGCTCGAAATGGTTTCCTCGAACTCCTCGTAGGCGTCGCCGACGACATCGAAGAGGGTGTTCTCCAGGTACCAGCCGACGTTTCGGGCCTCGTCTTCGGGCTCCGGGCGGCGCTGGCGAACCTGTCGGGTGCCCCAGAGGCTCGTCACCTCGGCGGTGACGTCGCGCCAGATCGCGTTTCGCTCACGCTCGGTGAGGTTGCGCTCGTCGAGCTCCTCAAGGTGGTTAGCGATCGACCGGAGCTTCGCCTTCACCGTCGCCCGGCGGGCCTCGGTCGGGTGGGCGGTGAAGGTGGGCTCGATGAGCACGTCCTCCAGCAGCTCGCGTAGCTCCTCGGGTCCGACTCCCTGCTCCGCGAACTCCTCGACGGTGGCCTCGAAGGAGTCGTGGAGGGCGCCCTCGTCGTCGGCGTTCCGAATGGCGCGGACGCGCTCGCGCTCCTCGGCGAGGTTGATCAGTTCGAAGTAGGTGGTGAACGCGCGGGCGACGATCTCCTCGCGGTTCGACGAGAGCCCGTCGACTGACTCGTGGAGCCCGGCCCGGCTCTCCGCGTCGCCGCGGCGGTATCGGATCGACGCGTTCCGGAGGTCTTCCACCGTCTCGTACGCTTCCGTGGAGGCCTGTGCGGAGAGGACGTCCCCCACGAGCGCGCCGAGCTCCCGGACGTCCGTCCGTACGTCTCGATTGTGCAACTCCATACCACAGTTACACCCGTCGCCGCGGGTTAAAGGCGATGTCTGAACGAATGTTTGCCTCGGCTCCGAGTGAATATCCCGATCGATCGTGCGCCGATCGGGCGAGCGGTCGTCCGTCGCGACACTCGGGGGAGCGGATCGGTTCGGATCGGTCGATTCCGCTCGGCCGGAGGAGCCGCTTCGGGTCGGGCCGACCGATCCGCCGCTTCGGTGGCCGGTTCGTCACCCTTTTTACCGATCCATCCCGAACCTCGCGTATGAGTAAGTCCGACAAGTATCCGGCCGAGTCCGGCCGGCGGCGCTTCGTCAAGGGCGTCGTCGGGGGCGCGGCCCTCGCGGGCGTCGGGGCGATGGGGTCGGCGACCGTGAACACGCTGACCACCGCCGGTGGGGTCGGCGGCGGTGCGACGGTCGCGACGACGATCGCGAAGACCGGCGGTCCGGCGCCGCGCGGGCTCCCGCAGATTCCCCTGCAGGTGACCGACGACGGATACATCGAGGGCATCTGGCCCGAGACGACGACGGTCACGCAGGAGGGACAGGAGATCCAGGTCGCACAGCAGGACCTCGGCGGGAAGACGTACTCCGGCGAGTGGTTCCAGTACTGCGGCGTCGAGTCCCAGGAGAACATCGCGCCCGACTTCGAGTCGGACAACCTGTTCCGCGCCGCCCCCGGGAAGTACGACTGGCAGGACGATACGTACGAGGCCGGCGATAAGATCCACGTCGACGACTTCGGAAACTACGACACGTGGGGCAACGGGATCGGCGACGACGGCGTCGGGAAGCCGGCCTCGGTCACGTGGCGGTCCGAGGACGCCGAGACGAACCTGAACGCGATCGTCATCCGCTCGCCGCGGATCGAGGAGGCCGTCGAGAACTCCGACGACGAGTGGCTCAAGGCGTCCACCGACCAGGGGTTCATCGCATACCTCAACGTCTGCACGCACTTCTGCTGTATTCCCGACTACAAGGTGTTAGAGGAGTCCGCCCGGTACGACGCCGAGAACGGGACCTACTGCGTCTGTCACCAGTCGGTGTACGACCCGTTCACGCTCGAGGAGGCGCTGTTCATCGCCCGTCCGCGCCCCGACGAGTAACGCCTCACCCCGCGCGCCGCCGCTTTTCGTGCTTCGACGCTCCCGTTCAGTAGCGCTCACGGGTGCGCGAACGCCGCGCTTTTGCCTCGGCTCCGCGTACGTCCCTCCATGAGCGACGACACGACGCCCGCTGACGGGACCCCGTCCGGCGACGGCGCGTCCGCCGGCGACGAGACCGCCGGCGGCGACGCGTTCGCCGCCGAACTCGACCGCGCCCGCGCGCTCCTCGACGGCGACGACGTCGAGGCGGTTCACGTCGGCGTCGTCCGCGACGGCGAGGTCGACACGACGTTCGCGCAGCGGGCCGACGACGGCCCCGAGGGCGAGGGGCTCCGCGCGCTCGCGCTGCTCGCGGCGCACGTGCGACTGGTCGCGAACGAGGCCGGCGTCGAGGCCTCCACTGTCGCCGGCGACGCGGCGACGCTCGCGGGGCAGGTGGAGCGGATCCCCGCCAGCACGGACGACCTTCCGGAGGAGTAGGGCGCGACGGGCCCGTGACCCGTCGAGCCGGGACCGCCCGACGTCTCGACTACTCGTTCGCCCGGATGCGCGAGAGCTGGTGGGCCACGCCGGCGAGCGCGATCAGGAGTATCGCGAGGTTGAACGCCGCCAGCGCGATCGGCTGGTAGGCCGAATCGAGCCACGTCCGGATCGCGACGCCCGTCTGGCTGTAGAAGCCCCACCCGGCGATCAGCGCCAGGAGCACGAGCGCCGCGAGGCCGACGCGGTCGAGGATCCCGCGGAGGCGCTCGGTCGGAAGCCGCCCGATCCCCTCGTCGCTCGATCCGGCTGCCGCGATCGGTTCGCCCGGTTCGGTCGTGTCGTCGTCGGTGTCGGTCATGGGTTGAGTCGCGGGTCGGTCGTCGTCGCGGTCGGTCGCGGGTCGGTCGTCGTCGCGGTCGGTCGCGGGTCGGTCGTCGTCGAATTCGGTCGTCCGTTCGCCCTCCGCCGGGCCGGGGCGCTCGTCGTCGGTCATGGCCGCCTCCGGGCGTACAGCGCCGCCGCGAGGAGCGCGGCGAGCGCGGCGACCGGGCCGAAGCCCGGCGTGCCGTCGTCGGTGCTCCCGTCGTCGCGGGGCCGCTCACCGTCGGCGCCGTCGTCGCCGCCCGCACCGCCGTCCGCGAAGTCCTCCACCGAGAACTCCACCTCCTCGACGCTCTCGTCGGCGTCGATCGTCTCTCGCGGGTTCAGGTTGGCGACGCCCTGCGTCTCGTCGATGAGGACGTCGTCGCTCCACAGCGCGGCGTCGACGTAGTAGTTGTAGTTCGCGGGCACCTCGACGGTGGTCGTCACCGTTTCGGTCCTGCCGGGCCGGACCGACCCGACGGTCTCCCGGGCCTCGTCGGCGATCACGTTCGACTCGGCCTGCCGCATCAACAGCCGGAGATCGAGGGGGTCGGAGGCCGCGTCGCCGCGGTTGGTCACCGAGACCGAGACCGACAGCGTCGGGGTGGCGTTGTCCGCCTCGCGCACGCTCACCGCGACCGTCGGCCAGACGTTCCCGTCGGTGAATCCGACCCGCGTGTCGGCGTAGTCGGGCGTGAGCGCGGCCACGCCGCCGACGCGGGTCGTCCGCGTCTCGACGCGCTCGCCGTCGGCGAACACGGCGGTCTCGATCCGGTAGCCGCCCGCGCGCTCCACGTCGACGGAGCCGTTGATCGTCCGCTCGCCGCCGCCGTCGACCTCGCCGATGTCGACCGTCGTCTCGTCGACGAGCAGTCCCGAGTCGGCGCCGATCGCGCGGTGGCGCACGGTGACGTTCTCGACGGTCGGCCCCCGGTGTCGGAGATCGACGCCGAGCCGGAGTTCGGCCGTCTCGCCGCGCACCTCGCCCGGCGACACGACGATGCCGGCGATACGGACGTCGCCGGGGCGCTCGTTCTCCTCGCGGGGATCGTCGAGGGCGTCCGGCGCGGCGACGACCCCGACCGCGCTCACGACGAGCACCGCGGCCGCGGCCGCCAGGAGGGCAGTTCGCGTGTCCATACGCCGAACGTCAAACCGGCGATATAAGTGCTTTGTCGAGTTCGGACCGCTCGACCGCGTCGCCGACCGCCGCCGCGGCCGGTTCACACCACCCTGTACCGGCCCCGCGACTCGGAGAGCTCTCCCCGTCGGGTCAGCCTCGTCAGGATCTCGCGGGCCGTCTCGGCGGGGACGCCGCGCTCGCTCGCGTGCGCGACGACGTTCTCCTCGGTCGGCTCCGCGGCGGCCTCGACCGCGTCGCGGACGAGTTCGGTCCGCGTCCGCGAACTCGACCCGCCGCCCTCGGCGCGGGCGCCGGCCTCGTCGACGGCGTCGGCGTCGATCCCGCTCGCCTCGAGGTACTCCCGGTCGCCGACCCCGGCGTCGTCGACGGCGCGTTCGAGCTCCGAGACGTGGTCGATCTCGGCGAACGCCGCGCTCTCGTCCCGCTTCTTCGCGAGCAGGGCGGCCCGGGCCTCGCGGGCCGCCGCCCGGTCCTCAGACTCGAAGAACCGCTTGAGCTTCGCCGTCCGGTGCGTCTTCCCGCAGCGCGGGCAGGTCGCGCTGTCGCTGGTCCGGGGGTCAGAGAGGAGCCACATGGCCGCGCACTCGTTGCAGCCGACGACCGCGTACATGTCGCGGCGTTCGGCGGCGTCGGATTTGAACCCTCGGCTGTACGTGATCGATACTGGATCACCGGTGAACGCCTCCAAAGCCCCAGCCGCGACCGCACCACACGCCTCCCCAGCCTCGCGGCTCCCTCCGGTCGCCGCGTCCCTCGCACGCGCTCCTCGTGGCCTGTCGGCCACTCGGAGGCGCGCGCCACCGCACAAATCTGATTATAAACGCCGCCGCCGCGTTAGGTCCCGTGCTCCCAGCTGTCCATGTACTCGCGCTGCTCGTCGGTGAGGTCGTCGTG